>JAGZXV010000322.1 GCA_018378255.1 Clostridiaceae bacterium
CATAAAGGAAACAGGGGAAGAGGGGCTCGAACCCCCATTTACGGTTTTGGAGACCGTTGCTCTACCATTGAACTATTCCCCTTTGTTTGGTGCGTCATTAACAACGCTTGGTAATAATATCATATTCTGAAAGTATTGTCAATTGTTTTAAAATATTTTTTTTATAAAAATTCAAAAAAGTTTAGAATTACTTGAAAATCCTGTTTATAAAGGAATGAAGAATTTTTTTATAGGTATATTACATAAAATTTTAAAGCATCATTTGTAGAAAAGTGTCACGAAATAATACGGAAAAGTTAATTTTTTTTTACCAATCTCACAATTGAATAACAAAATGCACAAGTATAACTTTCAATAAATGCCCATAAAAGTTAAATTCACTAATAAAATAGAAAAAAATCCTCAAAAAATGATATTTGACAAGAATTTCCAATCATGATATAAATAATCCAACACTTTTAAATCGCATTTATTTTAATGAAGGAGTCTTGTTTATGAAACAGAGAAAAATTATGTTGCCAACTGTTAAAGATGCAAAGGATTTTGTTGCAGCCGCCTCCAAATGTGATTTTGATATTGATGTATACTATAATAGAGTAGTAATTGATGCAAAATCCATCTTAGGCGTTTTGAGCTTGGATTTAACCCAGGTATTGACTGTAGAATTTAGCGGAGATAACGAGGAATTTGAAGAGTTTTTGAGTGAAAAGTCTGCCGGTAAAGATACAGCTGCATAAATACGCAATTGATCATGAAATGAAAAGAGAGCAGGGATTGTAAACATAGGGTTACAATTCCTGTTTTTTAGTGTAAAATAATCGGAGGAGGAGATTAGGATGAATAAAGAAAAAAAGAGTATAAAATTATCTGTCCGCAATCTGGTAGAATTTGTCCTCCGATGTGGAGATTTGGATAACCGGCGTCTGGCTGGTGCACAAAAAGATGCGATGCAGGCAGGAAGCAAGCTGCATCGTAAGATACAAAAACGTATGGGAGCGGACTATAAAGCTGAAGTGGCACTGCGGCATACGGTAGACGAAGATGAATATGAAATTGTGCTGGAAGGACGGGCGGATGGCGTGATTACCAAACCGTCCGGTGTAACCATAGATGAAATTAAGGGCGTTTATATGGATCTTCAGTATCTGACAGAGCCCGTTCCCGTACACATGGCCCAGGCTATGTGCTATGGTTATATCTGGTGCTTTGATAATCAGCTTTCTTCTATTAAAATACAGATGACTTACTGTAATATAGAAACAGAGGAGATTAAACGCTTTCAGGAAGAAAAAGGATATGATGAATTATCACAATGGTTTGAAGGCCTGATCCATGAATACGTGAAATGGGCCAGATTTTTATACCAGCATGGAGTATGGCGCGATGAATCTATTCATGACCTGGAATTTCCGTTCGATTACAGAGAGGGACAGAAAGATCTGGCTGTTTCCGTCTACCGCGCTATCAGCCAAAAGCGCAATCTTTATATTCAGGCTCCTACAGGAATTGGTAAGACTCTGTCCACTGTTTTTCCGGCTTTAAAAGCTATAGGGGAGGGAAAAGGAGATAAGCTGTTTTATCTCACTGCTAAAACGATTACGAGGAGTGTGGCGGAAGAGACATTTTCCATTTTGAGGAATAAAAACCTTTGCTTTTCCACAGTTACCATTACCGCTAAGGATAAGCTGTGCTTTTTGGAAAAGCCGGAGTGCAATCCGGATGCCTGCCCTTATGCAAAAGGCCATTTTGATCGTGTAAACGATGCCGTATACGACATCATCCATCAGGAACATGGGATAACCAGAGAGATTATTCTGGAATATGCGGAAAGATACCGAATATGTCCTTTCGAATTTTGTCTGGATATCAGTAATTGGGTGGATGGGATCATTTGCGATTATAATTATGTATTCGACCCTAATGTAAAGTTGAAGCGGTATTTTTCGGATGGAATCTCAGGGGATTACTTGTTTTTAGTAGACGAAGCCCATAATCTTGTGTCCAGAGCAAGAGAGATGTTCAGTGCGGGAATTATTAAGGAAGATGTACTGCTGGTGAAACGTATTATAAAGGAGCGCTCCCCAAAACTGACCAGGCTTTTGGACAGATGCAATAAGATACTCCTTGAGATGAAGAGAGAATGTCCTTCTTATGTTATTCTGCCGGAAATTAACCATTTTGTGATGGCGGTTATGACGATGTTTGGGGAACTGGAAAAATTTATGGAAGACAACCCTGAATTTGAAGACAGGGATCTGGTCCTGGACTTTTATTTTCAGATCCGGGATTTCCTAAATCTGTTTGAAGGTGTGGATGATTCTTACCGGATTTATTCGGAATATCTGCCCGATGGAAAGTTTATGCTGAAGCTGTTTTGTATTAATCCGGCTAATAATTTAAAGGAATGTTTGGGAAAAGGTAACAGCACCATATTTTTTTCAGCAACTCTTTTGCCCATATTGTATTACAAAGAGCTTTTAAGCGGAAATCTGGAAGAATACGCAGTGTATGCGAAGTCGCCGTTCCCTTTAGAAAACAGGCTTTTATTAGTTGCAGCGGATGTGAGCAGCAGATACAAGCGCCGTAATACGTCTGAATATATGAAAATCGTTGAATATATTAGAAAGATAGTGGCAGGCAAAGCAGGAAATTATATGGTATTTTTCCCGTCTTACCAATATATGCATGCGGTGGAAACTGTTATGGAGCAGACACCGGGATTGTCAGATGAATTCGAATACATCACACAGGAAACCAATATGGGAGAGGCGGAACGGGATACATTTCTGAAGTTTTTTGAAACTGGTCGGAAAAAATCTTTGGCAGCTCTCTGCGTGATGGGAGGGATTTTTTCTGAAGGCATAGACTTAAAGGAAGATCTTTTAATAGGTGCTATTATTGTGGGCACAGGTCTGCCGATGGTTTGTACGGAGCAGGAGATTTTAAAAGGTTATTTTGAAGAACATGATAAAAAAGGGTTTGATTTTGCTTACCAATATCCAGGCATGAATAAAGTCATGCAGGCTGCTGGAAGAGTGATAAGAACGGTGAATGACCGTGGCGTGATCGCTCTTTTGGATGAACGGTTCCTGCAGAGCGATTACCGGCAGTTGTTTCCCAGAGAATGGGATAATTATCGGGTTGTACGGTTAAATCAGGTAGAAAATGCGGTAAAAGAATTTTGGAGTTCGGGGGAAGAAATCTTTATTTAACTATATTAGTGAAAGTAACGCCGTGAATCCAGGGATCGGGGGCGGGGCATCGGACCAGGCGGGGGTGGTTTGGGTTCTCGCCGGACGCGGCTCCTGGTTTGCAGGAGACCGGAGCACGGTTCACGGTTCCAGTTCATGGTTCCAGCCGGGGCAGCTCTAAGGCTGAAAGGAAGGGAAATGAAGGGTACCGGGAGCATTCATTGAGAATTCCTGAAGAAATTCTCAATTCAGGCTCC
>JAGZXV010000323.1 GCA_018378255.1 Clostridiaceae bacterium
ATTTACCTCCTCACACTGGAATTTGTTTTATTTCAACGATAGAAGTTTTTGCGGTATTGATTTTTTATATCACTGCTTAGAAATTCTATTGCTTCTAAATCGTTTATAGCTTTTTCGTGCAAACCTAAGTGATATTCAATGAAAACTCTCACTATCTTAAGGTTTGGATTGATAAAGCTGAAATACCAATGGTTTAGGTTTTCATCAATTTTATTTAATACCTGTTCCATAGTTTCAGTTGATTGATAATATTTTTTGATTTCAGGTAAAAGAAAATAAAAAACTTCTTGATGATGCTTTATTTTATCCTCTAGTCCTTTTTCAATATTGTTTATATCTATCTCATACCTTGTCATAACCACTTTTTTACGATCTTCTCTTTTTACTTTACCTGCATTATAAAAATACGGAGAGATTTCGTATATATGAGTATATATTGACTTATCCGTTTTTGCCCACACAACTTTGCTTCCCGAACATTTCGGAATAAACTCAAAATTCCATCCCCACTTAAATGTTGCATAAGCATCATTTATCCTAAAAAATGACAGCATCTTTCGCATTCCATTTTTATATTCGGTCGCCCATACAAAATCATCTATCTGCGTCATATCGAGTTCTTTTTCAATAATTGGAGAGAGATTTTCCTTAACTAATAACTTCCATCCTTCTGCTGATAAATCCAAAGAAGAATGCTGAACATTTGGCAAAAAATTATTCTGTAAAAATTTCTGATATTTTTCAGATAACATTGTTAAATCCCCCCTCCAAATTCAAATTTATTGTTTTCTTTCAATATATCATAATTATAATCATTCCATCAGTAAAAAGCTTTTATTTCCGCAAAATTTTCTTCAAATTCCATTTCTACATATTCATAACAGCCAGCCCGAAAGAATTTACGGACTGGCTGTATCAGCAGAATAATGTAATTGTGGAACTGACAGCGATATGAAAAACTTTCTATCGTCAATTTCGCATTATTGCAATAACAGATTGCTTCTTCCATGAATGAATAAGCAATATTGTCATCAAACTTTCAAGCATAAACATAGCAAAAACAAACAGACTAAAAGCAATGACCGGAAATACAAATCCCGTAGACATACCTGCATTTTTCAAAAATATACCGATTGCATATCCACCGGGGATTCCAACAACAACAGTTATAAGCAATGCAATCAAAGTAGTAAAAAGACCTTCCATCATAAATGCTTGCTCCAACTGCTTATTCGTCATACCAATAGATTTTAGTGTTCCCATTTCCTGTTTCTGTGATAAAAGATTTGTCACAGTAAGATTGATTTGATTGATGACCGCAAATATCCACAAGATGGCTGCAATCGCATAAGCTAATGTAAAACCTGCACGATTGTCTGATTGGTGTTCTACAATAAAATCTTGAATGGTTTGTAAGCGAACATCCCTATTGTCAGAAACAAATAATTCGAGTTCCTGCTCGATTATTTCCTGATATTCAGCTTCTGCTTGTATTACGATTGCGTATGTACAGTCATAACCTGCAAGTTCTTTGAGCATATTTTCCGGCATTCTGAAAATATATCCACCCATTCCATCATTGCTGGAAGTGATTGCACCAATTTTGAATGCTTTTGTTATTGTTTTACCGCTATGATTTTTGAAATTAAAGGTCACAGTATCCCCAATTTGAGGTTTCCAATGGTAAACATCATAAATACGTTCGGGATCACTTACAACTAATTCTGTATCATCAGTAATATTTCCAGACAAAACCGCTGCATTTAGCGACGCCAAATCCTTTTCATTATAGCCGAGCAGCAAGGTGCTATCTGAAATATCATTGTCTGTTGAGAAATCAACTGGTACGGTAGCATAAGTAAATATATTGCTAACTCCCTCTATATCTCCAACACGCTTTACATAATCAGAAAAATATTCTTTCTGCAAGAGAGCATCCAAATTTTCACTTTCGTTTTCTAAATCAATACTGATTTTGAAATCTCCGTACTTCATATCCCAATAACGAGCCATACTCTCGGCATTAAAAGAACTCTGATAACTTGCTGCAAGGAAAAATATAACTCCGCACAGTCCCAATGATAAAATGGTCAATAGAGATTTTTTTCTGTTTCTGGAAAAGCTGATTTTCGCTAAATATACGGGCGTAATACGATGTCTTTTGTGAGTGCGGTAATTTACAATTCCCACTGGATTTTTCAGGGCGGAAATTGGAGAAGTATTCGCTGCAATTTTTGCTGGTTTACGAACACTAATATAAACAAGCAGTATTCCAAAAAGGCATGCGCCACATAGAGAAACAATAAATGCAAATACTGACCAGCCTTTTGATTGCAGACAATAGCTGATGATCGTTCCCATGATACTACCAATTAAAATCCCCGGAACTGCAAGCATATAACCCTGTTTAAGAACTATTTTATAAATTTGCTTTTTACTTGCCCCTATTGTCCGAAGCTGTCCGAACTCAGCAACTTTTTGTCCAACCGAAATATAGAAAATGCTGTAAATTACAAGTGCGGCAGCTAAAAACAAAATGGCAGCAACTACACCATATACCGCATAATTACTGAAGAACAAAGTTGTATTTACATAATCATAGTAACTGCTGACTGTCCAATTATTCAGTCCAGTCTCCTCTGAAATTTGAGATAATATTTCTGTTGCTTCGTCTTTTATAAGGGTATCTGCATTTTCAAGCCAAACATATCCATTAAGCAGGTCATTTCCACGTAATTCCCGGCATTTTTCAAGTGAAACAAAAACAGGATAAGCGGTAGAAGTTTTATCATGGTAAATACCAACAATAGTATAATTCTTCAAAGTGCCATCCAGATTCAGCTGAACTATGGCGTTGATTTCCGGAGACTTATTTTCACTGGCAAAAAAGGCATCTGTAACAGCAATTTCATTTGCTTTCTCTGGATATTTTCCGTCAAAGGCAGGAATCAAACTAAGCATGTCATCATCATAATAAATCAGAGACAGTTCTTTAGAATTTTCTTTCACTGTTTTGATATTACAGGAAAGTCCTACACTTTTTACTTCTTCGTTTGCTAACAGCTTTTCTTTACTGTCCTGCGTAATGTCAAAGAAAATCCCTTGATGTAATCCTTCGATTTCTTTCTGATTTTGATAAATGATATTTTGCACTGTGAGCAACGACATCATTATCATAGCAACGGCTACAATAATTGCCGAAAGGCAAAATAAGTTTTTCTTCTTATCAAAACGCACACTTTTTCGTGCTATTTTTTTAATTACTGCACTGGTATCATTTTCAAAAGGATAATTCATAATTCCCACCTCCTTTAGCCTACAATTTTACCATCTTCAATCCGTACAATGCGGTCTGCGAGTTGGGCGATCTCGTTGTTGTGAGTAATCATTACAATGGTCTGATTAAATTCTCCGCTGGTACGCTTCAAAAGCCCTAACACATCTGCA
>JAGZXV010000042.1 GCA_018378255.1 Clostridiaceae bacterium
CCTGTCTTCCAGTTTTATCCCCTCCGTATAGAGGTGCTGTTTGCCTGAATGGATGCTGTCCCACTCCTCTTCCATCAGTGTATACAGATTATCAATTCCTTCTTTCACAGAACCGTATCCCCGGTCCACGAAAGCCCATGGATTGATCAGGCTTCCATTGTGATTGGGATATGTTCCCGTAAAAAATGCCCCTCTTGCCGGCACGCAGAGAGGACATGCGCAGTAACAGTTTGTAAATTCCACTCCCTCTTCAGCCAGCTTCCGTATATTGGGCGTGATTCCCATTTCCATCACATCATATCTCAGCTGATCCGCCATAATAATCACTACATTTGGTTTCTTCTCCATATTCCCTATCCTTTCACTGCTCCCAGCATAACGCCTTTCGTAAAATATTTTTGTACAAACGGATAAACACATAAAATCGGCACTGTGGCCACTACAATTGTAGCATACTTTATGCTCTCTCCGATAGCCTGAATATCGCCGCCCGTTCCGCCGCCGGACATCATGCTGTCCGTAGAATTGGCAATCAGAATCTCCCTCAATATGATCTGAAGGGGATACAGGCTCCTGGTCCTGATAAACAGCATGGCGTCAAACCAGGCGTTCCAATGGCTCACCCCATACATCAGGACCATGACTGCAAGAATCGCCTTCGACAGCGGCAGAATGATCTTAAACAGAATCACAATGTCATTGGCCCCATCGATTCTGGCCGATTCCTCCAGGCTGTCCGGGATGGTTTCAAAATTGCTTTTCATGATGATCAGATTATAGGTGGAGATCATTCCGGGCAGGATCAGCGCCCACACATTGTTCCCCAGCCCCAGTGTATCATTTACAAACAAATATCTGGGGATCATACCGCCGCTGAAATACATGGTGAATACGGAAAGCAGTACAAAAACATTTCTCAGAGGAAAACGCTTTCTGGTCAGCACAAAGGCGGATACCGCCGTAACCAGAACATTTAAAAATGTGCCGACAACTACTACAAACAGTGTCACCATATATCCTGACAAGATATTGGGATTTTTAAGAACCGCCTTATAAGCCGCCAGGTTAAACCCCAGCGGTTTAATCAACAGGCCCGTATAGGCCAGCAGTTTATTGGAATCGCTGAAAGAGGCCAGCACCACATAGATCACAGGATACAGGGTAACAACCATAAGAAGGGTGAGCCCTGCCACATTCAATACATCAAAAATCCGTTCACCCAAAGAACCTTTATATTTCATGATCCCACTCCTTTACCATAAGCTGGTTTCCGTAATTTTTCTGCTGATTTTATTAGCCGATATCACTAAAATAAAGTTAATCACAGAAGAAAACAAGCCGATTGCTGTGGTATACCCATAATCAAAGCTGCCGCCCAACCCATATCTGTAGATGTAGCTGGACAAAACATCTGCCACCTCGTAGGTCTGCGGATTATATAATAGAATGATCTTTTCAAATCCAACGCTCATCACCTTCCCCACCTGTAAGATCAAAAGCATGATGATCGTAGGCGCTATGGAAGGCAGAGTGATATTGACCAGACAGCGGAAACGGTTGGCTCCGTCGATTTTAGCCGCTTCATACAGCTGCTCATCCACTCCGGTCAATGCGGCCAGATAGATAATGGTTCCCCATCCGATTTCCTGCCAGATTCCGCTGGTGATGTAAATTGTCCTGAAATATTCCTTCATGCCCAACAGGTTTGTCGGGCTGATCAGACCGCATTTTACCAAAACATTGGTGATAAACCCGTCTCTTGATAAAAACTGGGTCAGCATACCGCATACAACCACCAGTGAAATGAAATGTGGCAGATATGTTACGGTCTGCACCGTCCGCTTGAACTTTTCATTGCGTATTTCATTCAGCAGCAGGGCTAAAATGAGCGGAGCCGGAAAGCCCCACGCGATATTCTGAATGCTTAAAAACAAGGTATTTCTTAAAAGTCTCCAAAAATACTGGCTTTGGAAAAAACGGACAAAATTCTCCAGCCCGATAAAGGGGCTGTTCCATATTCCGTCCACAATGCTGTAATCCTGAAATGCCATCAATAACCCGCTCATTGGGCCATAGTGGAAGATCAGATAATATAATAAAAAGGGCACTGAGAGAAAATAAAGGTATTTGTTCCTGTTCCATTCCCTCTGAATCTTTATCCTGATTTTTTTACCCATTGTTCTCCTCATTTCTGCACAGCTTCATATTTATTACACCGTTTTTCCGATACAGGCAGGTTGGTATTCCAGCCTGCCTGTCATCATCAGCGCGCCCGGTAACGTTCCAGGCTTGCTGTTTTTATCTCAATTGCCCTGTCTATTCCCAGGTTTTTAATCTCTGCCACAAAATCATCATAGTGATCCAGTGATTCCGCGCCTGTAATGAACGCCACCACCTTCTCGTCTCTGTAAGTGGATATCTGGGACATGATATTGCCAAGTTCCTTGCTCTCGTCCGCAGTGGCCGTCACAGGAGGCATGGAATATTTAGCAGAGGTTTCGGAGAACTTATTAAAGGCAACATTGGCCTCTTTTTGGGATTCTTCCGCGTAATACTGGTCGATGTACTCCGGCAGGTTTGCCTGTCCCGCGCCAGGATAGTTGGGCTGGATGTATTTTGCCATGGCATCTGATATGGCCAGGCCATCCGGGTTGTGTGTGATCAGGTCACTATATACCGGCTTTCCGTCCACCATGTTATAGGTCATTCCTTCAATACCGAAATTTTTAAGAAGTCTGCCTTCCTCCGTATAAAGATAATCAAATGTTTTAATGATGCTTTCTATGTCCTTTGCATTGGTGGTAACCGCCGCCGTAATCAGCACTTTTCCCTTGTATTCCGGTGAAAACATGCCTTCATCTCCCTTATGAAGAACAGGATTCGGACAGCCAGTCAGAGCGTAATTCTCCTGGGAAGCCGCATTAAGCCATGTGCCCATACCGCTTCCAACGAAGCCAAATGCAACGCCTGATTTGTCATTTAACATATTGGAACTGATAATCTTCTTATCAATGGATGCGAAATCAGGGTCAATCAGCCCTTCCTGATACCAGCGGTTCATTGTAGTTAAATATTCTTTATATTCCGGCTGGATCGGTCCGAACTGCACCTGTCCGTCTTTATCCAGGTAAAATTCATTGGTTATGCCATAAGCAGCATTAAACAGATTATATTTGAAAAAATCCTTCAGTTGTACGGTAAACGGTGCTGTAGCTCCCTTTTCCTCCTTGAAACGTCTCAGCACATTTTCCCACTCATCGATGGTTTCAGGCACTTCGAGCCCTAAATCATCCAGCCAGTCCTGTCTCACAATCAGGCCGCAGGCACATGTTCTGACTTTTTCCATATTGATGCCGTGAAAACCATAAAGGGTGCCTTCATCGGTGACGGACTGTTTCTTGATCTCAGGATCAGATTCCAAAAATGCCTTGTAGTTGGGCATCAGATCAATATAATCATTTAAATCAATGATAACTCCGTCTTTTACCGCCTTTTCAGGGCCTCCCGGATATTCCGTCAGCCAGTTGATCGATACCACATCCGGCAGATCTTTTCTGGATGCGATCAGCAGCTTAAATTGTTCTGTGGTCTGTCCTGCTGGTGGATGCATGAACTCGATCTGCGTTCCTGTGATTTCCTGAAGTTTTTTAAAGTATTCGATATCTCCATAGTTCTGAACGACCGTAGCCGCACTGGGATTCATCTCCACCCAATAAGTGAACTTTCCTCCCGTCTTTTCCCCACTGGTTGCGGCAGCTTCCTTTTGAACCTCTCCAGCTGCGGATGGCGGCACATCCCCCGCTTTCTTACCGCACCCTGCCGTGCCAAGAGCCATAACAACTCCCATACATAAACATGCCAGTTTCTTTCCCTTCACTGATAAAACCTCCCATTTCCATTATTTTGTCTCCGGCGTCACCGTTAAGTGCCGGTTCTTCCTGAATATATCATTTTACCGGCATTTTCCTAGAATCAATATTTTATTTCGTTATCCGATTTTTACTTTTTCCACCCTTCAATTTTTTACTTTCTTCTCATTTTTTTACTTCAATTCTGTTTTCCAAGTCCTTTTTACGTTCTGAACAGTTCCATTTATACAAAAAAGCAGACTTCCGGGAATCAAAACAGGTTTTGTCCTTCCCGGAAATCTGCTCTTTATTAAAATAAAACCACACTTCCAATCGCTTCTGATACGTTATCAAAGATTTTCCTTCGCCTGGTGTATCGCTTTATACTGCCCCGGCGTTATTCCTTCCAGCTTTTTGAACGTTCTGGACAATGCCGCCGCATTTAAAAATCCGGTTTTACCAGCCGTTACAGATATTGTCTCATCCGTACTGCGCAGAAGTTCCTTCACCTTCTCCACCCGGAACAGACTGATGTAATTTAAAAGATTCTCCCCCGTCTCTTCTTTAAAAAACCTGGAAAGATAAGACGGATTTAAGTGAAATGCATCCGCAATCATAGCCACATTCAGATCCGGATCGCTGTAATGGTCTTCCACATACTGCCGGATCTGGCTAATCCGCTTCTCCACACTATCCACAGTCTCCATACTTTGGGCGCACAGGTATTCCACCACATCCAGTATCTCATTTTTCATGGAATGGGCCGTGTATTTCTTCTTCAATACGGCAGCCGCATCAACCTGTCTTGAGACATTGCGTTCTTTTGAAACCTCATTGACGGTTTTTATCAGATTTAAAAGCAGGAGTTTTCCGGCTTCCAAAGATATGGGATTCCGGTGAAAGGCCTCGTCATAGATATCTTCTATTTCTGCCTCTGCCTTTTTTAAATCTCCCAGAAGAAGATAATTTTTAAACCTTTTTTCCATTTCCCCGGTATATTCAAAATGATGGCCTCCTGCTTTTATCTTCCCATAGAAGATCACTTGTTTCTCTCCTAAAACCTGCTTTTCTTCCACTGCTTCCATAGCTTCTCTATACCCGCGTGGAAATTCTTTTATCCCGCTGACCGGATCGGATACCCCCACCGTATAGGGCAGTTCCAGCCTTTCTTCCAGAAACTTTCTGGCGCTTTTAAGGCCATTTTGCAGGTATTCCGCCTGCATATCCTGATCTTTGCACCAGTTAAGCACCACGATTTCCCAGTTGTAGACCGCCACTCCAAAACACTGAACATTATGATCGAAAATATCCCTCAGCACGTTGTCAATGATGAAGAGGTCCAGCTTGACTTCCTTGGCTTCCCGCTCATTTCCGGAACAATTTTCAAATACAGCGATCATGCTCTGGCCGCAGCACAGCTTCTCCTGTTTTCTAAACAGGTTCGCACAATCGCTGTCCTCTTCATCAATCAGACCATATATGGCCTTTCTGATACAGTTGTCCAGCACCGCTCTCTCCTGTCCGTGCATTTTTTCTTCCAGCGCATTCAGTGCATTGTTGATATAATCGAATTCAGAGTACTCGTTTCCGCATTCTTTTTCATTGTTCTTCATCAAACGTTCTATAATGGACTGAATATGCCTGTAATTAACCGCTACCCCGTAAAGCCCCAAAAACAGCAGAAGGGCAATCAATATTCCGCCTCCTGTATACAGCATCGTAATATAGCGGATCTGAGTATCCAGAATCTCTGCCTTTGTCAAAAGCAGGTAGTTTAAACCTGTTTTATCACTTTGGGCGCTTGAGACATGATAAGCGGTTCTGTTAAGCTCAAATCTGCTGCCAGACGCCGTATTCTGCAGCGCTGCAGCCACCTCTGCTTCCGTCAAAGAGAGGGCTTCTCCAATGATATTAGCGGCTACCTGGGTCATATCGCTGTCAAACACGTAGACTGCATTCTCATTGACCAGATTATAATCGTTCATCAGTTCAGCGAACCCGTCGGAATCAATCTTTACGATTACATTGCAGCTCTCAATCTGCTCGTTAAACGGTACCGTAACTATGTAAAAAATGGATTCGCCCGCAGTGACCAGACGGCCCTGAGGGTAAACCGGGGTCAGCGCCCCTTTCCACTGTTCAAAGCCGACAGTCTGGTTGCTGCTGTAATCATTGTAAATCCCTTGTTCATCCCGAATGCTCAGGGTATTTAAAAAGAAATTGCCTTTTCTGTAGTACAAAAGGAGATCTTCTATTAAATGGTTATATTTCTTAATATTCCTAAGCCGCATAAGGGCCATTGCGATGGAGTAATTTTCATTGCCGCTCCGTTTCCCTTCTGATATGGCAAGCGGTTTTAAAAGCTGATTATCCAGTTCCACTTCAACGATCAGGTTCTCGATATCACTGATCAGATAATCCAGCTCCCTGTTGAGTTTTCCGAGAACCGCTTCATTTTCCTCAAAATAACTGTTCTTTAGCTCTTTAACAGAAGCATTATACTTATATCCAAAAAATGCTGTGACGAAAATGCCGGCAAGGAGGTATGGAATTAAAAGTGAATACAGCATTTTCTTTTTAACAAATCGTTTTTTCATCCCCCTGCTTTTATCCTTTCCGTAACCTGCATTTTTAGAACAATACCTGAGGCAGGGCCAGATAGTTCAGCAATCCTACATAAATTCCATATGCAAACTGGTACTGGTCTTCACTCAGTTTCACCGCATCCTCATAATTGGTGATATAAGCCAGTTCCACCAGCACAGACGGCATATTGGTATTCCTCAGCACATACAGGGATGGATTGGCTCTCACTCCATTATACATGGTTCCCACCCGCCTGACAATCTCTGCCAATATATCCTGCCCCAGATAATAGGACTGGGAGCCCAGTTCATAAACATAAACTTCGCTGCCGTTCACAGCCGGATTCACATTGGCATTCACATGAATGCTGATAAAGTAATCAGCAGGCCAGCTGTTTGCCGCAGTCACTCTTGCCTCCAAACTGGACCGGTTGTCATAGCCCAATATCTGCTCCGGGTTCGTCCTGGACGTCCTCACCTGAAAACGGCCGTCGGCCATTAAAATGTTGGACAGATAATAGCCCACCATGTATGTGATGTCCTGCTCCCTGAGGCCAAAGCCTTCCGCTCCTGCGTTAACCCGTTCCGGGTTATGTCCCTGATCGATAAAAACTCGAATCAAATTATCACTTCATTCCGTAGATTCTCCTTTTATTATATGGCAGAGGGGCCGGGGGCGTGCGGATTTATTTTAATTAGGGATGTATTACAGATTAATCCAATAACGCTGCGTGATTCGGTTATTCTGCCGATTATGGCAATATCTTGCATCCGATCCATAAAAATGATATAATATGATTACTAAATAAAGGAAATGCGAATGCGTGAAAACGTGTTCGCATTTCACCGTTTCAGGGAATATGAACGGATTTGTTCATGTTGGCAGAGATTCGCAGACAAAGAGGATGTAGCAGTGGAGAGGGCTGCAATATGTAACTCCTCAGAAAAGGAGGTGGATCGTGACGCGGCAGATGCTCCTCAACAATATGTACGGGCAGTTTCCGGTATGTGATTCGGCCTGCCGGATTGCGGGAAGCAGCCTACAGATACCGGCGACGGTGAACAGATTTTAGAACAGGAGGAAAAACATGAGATTTCGGATAAAAAAGCAGTTGGCATTTTTATTTACCGTGATAATCATTGCGGTACAGTTTCCGTATGCGGCCCTGGCAGAGACAGACGTGCGCGATATCCAAACCATTGCGTCGTTTTCCGCACTCGGGGACGATATTAAAAAACAGACTGTCCCATTAGGGACAGAGCAGGAGGAGCTGATTCTGCCGGATCAACTGGAGGTGGAGATTATCGCCAGCCAGGATGAAAGAACGGATACCGCCACGCCCTCAGAGGCAGAAAAAGATATGGTACTTGACGAAGAAACTGTGTATCCGGCGTGGATTCCGGTGACCTGGGACAGCGAGCCGGAGTATGACGGCGATACGGAGGGACGATACGTGTTTACGGCAGATACCGGCGGCTATGTGCTGGCGGCCAGCGCGAAGCTGCCCGGAATTACTGTAACCGTGGAAAAAAATTCTGAACTTCTTCCGCCGGATGACAGCTCCGCCAGGCTCGTCTCCAGTCTTATGGATGGAGGCGGGATGAAAGTTTTTAAATCATATGCTGCTTTTAAACAGGCTTTCAGGGATGAGAGCATTCAGGACGGAGACGTTATTTTAGTAAGTTTTATTCCAGACGATTCTGATAGGGTCCTTTTTTATTATCGTCCAGGTTTAATGGAGGTATCAATCATCTGGGATGTAGGAGAAGAGTTGGAGAGTACATTTGAAAATGTAGGAAGATTTACCTTAAAGCAGGGAGATATCCATCTGGAAGGCAAAGTGGGAACGCTTATAATAGAAGATGGTATTGCTAGTATTGGTGCCTCAGAGATCAATGATATTACAATGCTGGGCGGTTATTTGTACACAGGTTCATCCAACAGGATCACTGGCGGATTTATCTATCAGGGCGGTACCATAGACGGGGCTTTAGGGTTGTCCGGGGACGGTGTGTTTATAAATGACAGTGATAAAGTGGTTGAGGTCACATTGGGGTCCACCCTGTACGCTCTCTTACCCGGATCGGAACTGAAGGCAGACGGAACTGTCAGATACCCGATTGTACTGGAAACGGTGGAGGGCGGAACTGCGGCTGTCAGCCACACAATGGCAGCGGCAGATGAAGTATTGAGTTTTGAAGCCATTCCGAAAAAAGGTTATGTATTTAAGAGGTGGCTGGTAGTAGATGCTTACGGAATGTCTCAGATTTTCAGCGAAAGCACCACACCATCCGCATCGATGCCGATGATATCCTCAGGCATCACGGTAACTCCGATATTTTATAGTACCGATGCCTCGTTATCAAGCCTGCAGTATCAGGTGGAGGGGAAAGCTCCCGCCGCTGTGCCTGGGTTTACAGGGTATCAGGATACATACCACGTGTTTCTGCCGCCTGACACGCCGCAGTCTGCAGTCATTGCCTTGAAAGGAGTTCCGGCGCACCAGGAGGCGAAAGTCGTGGGGAATCCCCAAATCACCCTCTCCCGCGGAGCCGGCGCCGCATCCCTCACAGTTGCGGCACAGGAGGACACGGTACAGAAGATCTACACCGTGAATTTTACGGTGACGGGAAAGAACGGCACCTCTGACTCTTCGGGAGATTCATCGGGCGGCGGAAGCTCCACTGTGGATCCATCGGTTCTCTACGGGAACTGGGAGCAGACCGTTACGGGCGGATGGATGTTTAAGATGACAAACGGTTCCTATGCAAAAAGCCGTTGGGGACAGGTAAAAAGCCTGTGGTACTACTTTGACGCAGAGGGCAGAATGCTGACGGGATGGTACTATGACGGGAATTACCAAAAATGGTTCTATCTTGAACCAAATGGCGATATGGCGGTAGGCTGGAGGCAGATTGACGGAAAATGGTATTATTTCAATCCGGTTTCAGATGGAACCAAAGGAGCGATGGCAGCAGATACGGAGGTGGACGGATATACCATTAGGGCAGATGGAGCGGCAATGAAAAAGGGGACTTGAAAATTTCAAGTCCTCCATGTTTTATTCATTTAGATGTAATCAAAGGACTTTGGAGCGTACGATGATTGCGCGCTTCGGATACAACAGCAAATCGTCTCCTCCACCCTCTTTTCCTCATCCTTCACAATCACCATATCCCCCTCAATTACCACTTCCGGCATCTTCCTCATATTCTCCTTTGCCTTCTCAGACCGGTCCCCGAATATACAGGTGACAATTACATGTTCTCCCGGCTCCAGCCTGTGTTTGATAACCGGCAGTATGGTGAGATTATAAAGTAAATTGGTATTGGGAGCACAGTCTATCACTTCCCCGCGGCCTCCGGCCAAGCTGACCGCTCCGCTGATTCCCCACGGCAGAACCGCAAAAACACCGTTTTCGGTCTGCCGGATCTGATCCTGCGTATATTTTCCCGGCTTCTCTCCCGCTTCCACACGGAAATTCGGATCTGCTTCAATTGAAAATCCGCCATCCACCAGATCGATCTCCCATAAGCTCTGTATTTTGTGAACCCTCACATGCCAGGCTCCCCAGGGGATAATCAGGCTGGCCGCCTTAACGCCCTTCATCAGATCATACTCTGCCTTGACCGCCCTGTCATTTACTTCAAAGGCATTTACCCCATATCTCATGCGGTAATTATCATCATCCGCCAGAGAAACCGCCAGCGTACAGTCAAAGGCCCCTTCCCTGAGGCCTGGCTCCCTGGATACGCTGAAGCCGAACTGGTTGGAATAAACGAATTTTTCATACTTCTCAGGGCAGTGGCCGTGGTTTCGGCAGTGCTGTCCCGCCGTATACGAGAGGACGTGTCCATGATCCTCATGGCAGACCAGCATATGAGGATGGGAAAGCAGTTTCTGCCGCTCAAATACGTATTCCTTCTCTTCTGCCTCCCAAAACGGATGGGTGTCAGGAAGAGCTAACATGATGAATGCCTTCAATCCCCAATAGGGAGATCCAGGCCCATTATAGCGTTCGCTCATAAACAGGTTGGGATAGCCGTAACCGATGGTTAAAACTCCGGCATTATCAAACACAGGCCGTTTCAGCCAGGTTTCCAGATTGGCCAGCACCAGATGCTTCATCACTCCATAGTCGATTCCCTCCGCCTGGGCAAATGCCAATGCCCCAAAGAAGGCGGAATGGGCAAACCGGTACGTCAGGCTGCGTCCATAGGGAATTTCATTCCCATCCTTGGAAAACCAGTACACAAAATCCCTGGAAAATTCCGCCGATCTGCTTTTTAAGATTTCACAGTAATCCGGCTCTGTTTTTTCCATCATTCCGGCATAAATTAACCCGTAAAAATGCATTGCAAACGGAATATAGTAATCCACCTGCCCTTCATTTCCATCATAATACCATCCGCCGCCTGTATAGCAATCTTCAATCACTTTGCGGTCCTTCACCATACATTCTTCAGACCATGGGAGATTAAGAAGGCGGAAGGTCATGTTTACCAGAATCCTGAAATAACGCCAATTGTTGGGGTGTACTTCCCGCCGGTTGATCTGATCCAGAAAACGGTAGAGATTTTCCTTCTGACATTCGGTTAACGGTTCCCACAATTTGCCTGGAGACAGGCTGACTGCTGTGACCAAAGCTGCCATTTCCACCATCTTCTGGTCATAATCCATAACATTTCCCCAGTATTCGTCATCCTGGGGATCTGTTCCGTGAATGATTCCCTCCAAATACCAGAGACGCCATTCCTCTGCCTCTGCCTGCAGGTCTTTATCCAGCCCCTCCATCCCTGCCCACAGAGGCCCCAGCCCCCAAAGAATCCTGGCAAACCCTTCCATTCTGGATGCTTTTTCTCCATAATGAACGCCTGTGTTTCCGACATGAAGCCATGCGTGCCCCGGACTGTAGAACGCCTTTAACGGGCGTATCATCTCAAGTAAAACCGCCGCCGCATCATTCCTGTTTCTAATCGTCAGATGTTTCATGTAACCTGCCTCCTTCAGTCTAAAAATGCCATCCTATAAAACTTCTATCATCACCCGGAAATGCCCCTGCTGGTCCGGCACTGCCAAAAGTTCCCAGGCTTCAAATCCGCCGGCCAGAAAAAATACCGGTTCCGGCTGCTTTAATACATTTTCTGATCCTATCTTTATTGTACAGCCATTTCTTTTAAGCGTCACCTGTTTTCCGTCCATACTATACCCGTCTCCATGACGGCCGATCACAGGAATGATCAAAGACGCTCTTCTCTCCTGATCACCTTCGATCCATCCCTCTGCCTGGAACCGGTCCTTATTCCATGTGTAAATCATCCGGCAGCGCACCGGGCATTTAAGGGATCTGTGGTCTATATCCACCAGCTCTGCCTTCACCTCTGCCCATACCCCATCTTCTGTATGCTTCACCTGAATCTGTGATCCAAAATCGAAAAATTGGGAATAGACCCTTTTGTCCAGCTCGGTCTCCACCCGCATAGTAAGAGGCCGGTGCCCGTATTTTTTAAGGCTCAGCTGCATATTGTGGGCTTCTTTCAGGCTGTAGGACGTCATGGAAGACACCAAAAGAGGTCCCGTCTTTTCATGCCACAGCAGGGTAACACAGCCGCCGGAAGCATGGCCCCCTTTCATATATTCAAAATCATAGCCCGTTAATGTGGATAAAAAACCACCAAATGATATTTTATAAGTATCCACCGTCGGATAATATCTGACCGCATTCCCACTCTCAGCAGGCAGTTTCACATTGCCTCTATCCGGCATTCTTCTATTCAATGCCCTGCTGTCGAATCCCCCGCTGCCCGGCACTTCTCTATCCAACACCGCCGCCAGCGCTTTCGCATGGCAGAATGTATGGTGAATACACGGTTCTTCCCCATGGCTCCGATAATCCGGGCCGCCATATAAAAGTCCGTCATGGGTACACGCCCGGTAAAGGTTCAGGTTTCTTTGGGCCGCCTCCGCAAATACCGGTTCCTCCTCTCCCCATGTTCCATAAGCGGTCTGACATCCGTCCGAGGTCCTGCTGCCCCAATAGGTCCATTTGAAATTCCTGCTTCCAAAGCTGTTGTCCCACGCCCCATCCGGCAGCATGAATTCAAGCTGGCATTCCAACAGTTTCTTAATTCGCAAAAGCATCATTGGATCATTCAATTCTCTGGCGCAGATTAACAGGGACGGGGCTGTTTCTTCCACATTATAACCGATATCCACGGGACGGCAGCCCCGGGGCGTTACCTCTTCCCTGGGCATTCCTTCTCCGTATATAAATCCGTCCTCCGTTATATGTTCCAAACACAGCTCTGCCAGTTCCCTGGCTCTCTTTAAATATTCAGGGATGCCAAAATATGTTCCTGTCAAGGCCATGGCCGCAGCAGCCGTCCCATTATAATTAATATTCGTTACATAATCAGGGGTCAGAACCCGGTAAATCCATTCCGCGCCGCGGCCCATCCTCTCTTCGAATCTTTTTTTCACATCCTCATCCAACAGGTGTCCGTGTTTTCTCAGGGAATCACAGATGCTGATCACTCCGAATACAGTGATGCCGTTCCACTCGCTTTGGGCGTCATTATAAAAGCTGCCGTCATCGCAGACCATATTTTCACCCCAGTCAAATAAGCGGAGAGCCGCTTCCTTATACTCCATCTCTCCGGTTGCATCCGCCATATATAACAGAGGATATACGGCATCATGGCACCGGCCGTGGATCACGGTGCAGGCCGGACACAGCAAGGCCCCGTCAAAGCGTTTCTGTCCCGGCATAATAAGCTGGTGCTTTAAAAGGCCGTCACACCAGGTTTTCAGCAGTTCAAAATAATCATCTTTTACCATATCATAAATCCTTTGCCGGCCAGCCGCAAAATCCCCTCCACAAAGAAATAATCCCCATAAATCAATGAGACATGGGTATCTTCCAGCTTTCCGTAAGTTCCCGTTCCATTTAACAAAATTCCATCCTTTGACGGATCCCAGTCGCAGTGCCCTGCTTCCAGGGCCTCCAGCATTCTAACCGCGCTTTCATAGTAAAGAGGCTTTTCCAGCTCCGGAACCATCTCTGCGATCTGAAGCAGTCCGCAGGCCGCACAGGCCGTAGCAGAAGTATCCCAATAGACAGGCTCTTTTGGAGCCCTGAAATCTACCAGCGATACATAACCGGTCAGCGCCGCATTGGAAATAAAGTAATGGGCCGCCCTTTTCGCTCCGTCCAGATACTCCTCTTTTTTCGTATGCAGATAAGCCAGGGCCAAACCATAGACCGCCCAGGCCTGGCCTCTGGACCAGGAGGAACCTTCCCCATATCCCTGTCCGCCGGGATGTTCCAGCAGTTCACCGTTTGCAGGGTCAAATACGGCGATGTGGTTACAGGAACCATCCTTGCGCTGCAGGGATTCCAATGCCGTATGGGCATGCCGGTCCGCGATATCGGAATACCTGGGGTCTTCTTCCTCTTTAGCCGCCCAATATAACAGCGGGATATTCATCAGGCAGTCGACGATCATCCAGCCCGTCTTAGTCCCGTTCCATGCGCGGATATAGTTTCCGGCCGGATTAAAACGCCCTGCCATCAGATTGGCCGCATGGAGGCCTCTCACCCTGGATTCCTCATTCCCGGTCAGGCGGTAATCCGCAACCGCAGTATGCAGAAACTGGAATCCCACGTCGTGATGCAGTCCCACATAGCGGCGCAGCGCCTCATCCAGTTCCAGTTCCGTCTTTCTGGCTGTTTCCATATAAAGGGGATTGCCCGTACACTGATACATCTGCCAGTTCATCCCTACAAAAAAGCCATTGGTCCACCAGGAAAGCTTGTTCTCCCTCATGTCCTCCAAATACCTGCCCTCTTTTGCCATATAAGGGATTCTGCCGTCCAGCCTGGCGCATTCCGCCTGAAGCTTTTTATCTATGTTATCAATTATTTCCTGAACTCTCAATTCCATTTTTCAATCTCCTATTCTTTCACCGCACCAATCATAGTTCCCTGTGTAAAATATTTCTGTAAAAATGGATAAACGCATAAAATCGGAACGGTGGCAACCATAATGGTGGCATATTTAATCGACATTCCCACCGATTCCTGATCGATCATTCCCACTCCGGTGGTCATGGAAGAAACATCGTTCTGCATCAGAATTTCCCTTAAAATAACCTGCAGCGGATACATCTCTCTTGTACGGATGGTGGCTGACGCCCAGAACCATGCATTCCAGATTCCAACTCCATAATAAAGAACCATAACGGCCAGCATTGCCTTAGAAAGCGGAACCACAATGCTGACTAAGATTTTCAGATGCCCTGCCCCGTCTATTTTTGCCGCCTCAATCAGGCTCTCCGGAATGCTTTCAAACGAAGTCCTTAAAATAACCAGGTTATAGGTATTAATAAGGAAGGGAATAATCAGCCCCCACAAACTGTTTGTCAAATGCAGGTCTTTCATATTAAGATAAAACGGAATCATGCCGCCGCTGAAGAACATGGTGAAAATGATGAGCAGCATAATCGTCTTTTTAAACATCACATTTTTCCTGGAAAGGAAATACGCCCCCAGAGAGGTCATGATCAGATCCAGGGTTACGCCCACAATCAATATAAACAGGGTATTTCCATAGCCTTTTAGAATCATGGGGTTATTGAACACTTTTTTATAGGCCTCAAAGCTCATTCCCAGCGGCTTCATCAAAAGCCCGGTATGCTGGGTCAGCAGATTGCTGTTGCTGAAAGATGCCATAGCCACATACCAGACCGGATAAAAACAGAGAATGATGATAATGGACAGAATTATATAATTGAATACGGAAAATATCCGTTCTCCTCTTGATCTTTTAACTTTCATTTCCGCCCCTCCTACCAAAGACTTGTTTCGCTGTAGCGTTTGGAAATCTTATTCGCTAAAATCAGCAGCGCAAAGTTGATTACCGAGTTAAAAAGGCCGATTGCCGTAGAATAACTCCAATCCTGCTCCAAAAGGCCGATCCTGTAAATATAAGAAGAGATGATATCAGCTGTCTCATAGGTGGATGGATTATATAACAGGATTGTCTTTTCATATCCCATGTTCATCAAAGAACCGATCTTTAAGATGAGCATGATGATGATGGTCGGGGTGATGGCCGGAAGGGTGACATTGATCATCTGTTTCCATTTACCCGCTCCGTCGATCTGGGCAGCTTCGTATAGCTGGCTGTCCACTCCCGCCAGAGCCGACAGATAGATGATGGAGCCCCAGCCCACCTCCTGCCAGATACTCGATGCCACATAGATGGTTCTGTACAGTTTGGGATTCTGTAAAAGAGGGCTTCTTTCCCCTCCCAGCATCACGATGATATCATTGAACAATCCGCTGGTCATACAGAAATTGGTCAGCATACCGGTAACCACGATCATGGAAATAAAATGAGGCAGATATGTAATCGTCTGGGTAAGGCTCTTAAATCTCTTTCCCCTCACCTCATTCAGCAGAAGAGCAAGGATAATCGGCGCCGGAAACCCGAACAGCAGGTTGTAAAAACTCAGCAGGATCGTATTCTTTATCAGCCGCACAAAATAAACGCTGTTAAAGAAACGGGTGAAATTCTCAAGTCCTACCCAGGGGCTCTTTTCCACACCAAGGGCCGGAGTATAGTCTTTAAATGCAATGATTGCCCCATACATGGGTTTATAATGGAACAGGATGTAGAACAAAAGAACGGGTATGACAATGGCATACAGAGCGCGGTTTCTCTGCCAGTCCCTCCTGGCCCGGCTCATAAAATCCTTTTTTTGATTCATAGCGACCTCCAAAATGGTTGTATTTGACGGAACAAAAATTGCCGGTTTCCACATTATCCGTGTACAAGCAGCAGATAGTTTTTTATGAGGAAACCGGCAGTTTTATCTAACGGGCATTGTAGCGGTCTAACGCTGCATTCTGAATTTCCAGAGCGCGGCTCAATCCCATATTTTCAATATTCTTTACATACTCATCAAATTTATCTAAGCTTTCGGTGCCGAATATAAATTTCAGCGCCATTTCATCCCGGTAAGTATTGATCTCGTTCATAATTGTCGAGTATTCTTTACTTTCATCAGAAGTTGGAGTGATAGGCGGAACTTTATGCTTTTTGGCATTGGTCGCTCCCCAGACATTTGGAGTCTCCTTCTGGGCATCGATGGTATAATACTGTGTCAGGTAACGAAGATCCTGGACAAAAGGTCCATTGTAATTTCCGCGGATATAAGCGCTCATTGCCTGTGATACCGGCCATCCGTCAGGATTCTTTAAAATCCAGTCCGTGTAAACCGGATTTCCATCCACCATTGTATAGGATTCGCCTTCTACGCCGAAGTTGAACAGGAAGTGTCCGTCTTCGCCATAAGCATAATCCAGCAGTCTGGCCGCCCGTTCCACATCCTTACAGGAGGTTGTGATGGCAACACTGGCAGGTCCGGTATACTGGTTGTCAATCTGTCCGAATTCAGGCTGGGCGCCCTTTTCCAGCGTTGGGTAAGGAGCTGATACAAGCATATAGTCCGGTTCAGATGTAACGCCCGCATTGATCCAGGCGCCCATACGGCTTCCGGCAAACCCTAAAGATGCGCCAGCCGTTCCGTTTGTCATCTTTGCATTTACCTGGTCAAACTGGAGGGTTGCCAGATCAGGGTCAATCAGCCCTTCCGCATACCACTGAGCCATTGTTTTTAAATACTCTTTATAATTTTCTTCCACTGCGCCGAAATAGATCTTGCCGTCATCTCCCACATAAAAGCTTCTGCAGGTGTTATATGCATAGGCAAATGGATCATTGTCCTTGAAATCGTTTCTTGTGTATTCAGGACACCAAGGAGCTGTGGAACCTTTTTCCTCTTTAAATGCAGTTAAAACATCATGCCATTCATCAATCGTGGTGGGAACTTCCAGATTCAGTTCATCCAGCCAGTCTTTTCTCAGCATCGGTCCGATGGTGTTGCACAGTTTCGCGTCTCCACGGATGAACGGGAATACATAATAGTGCCCTTCGTCCGTCTTTATCATTTTATCAATATCAGGGTTTTCAGCCAGATACTTTGTAATATTCGGGCAGTACTGCTCAAATACGTCATTCAGCGGAATGATAATTCCATCCTTTATCGCCTTTTCCGGTCCGCCCGGATAATCGTTGATCCAGTTATATTCCATCACATCCGGAAGGCTTCCGTCAGCCAGTATCAAGCTGAACTGTTCCTTCTGCTGTCCTGCCGGCGGATGCATGAATTCAATCTCCACTCCGGTGGCGCTCATCCACGCTTTTGCAAACGGCGTCTCCCCAAGGTTTGAATAGTTAGGGCTTACCGTACCCTGAAGTTCTGCCCAATAGGTCAGCTTATCCCCGGCTGCCATAGGATAGGAAAACTCTGCCGCAGCCTGTGTCTCCCCGGCTGCACCTTTTGTTGTTTCTTTTGCCGCTTCCTGTGAAGCCGCTGCCGGCGCCGCTGTTTCCTGTTTCGCGCCTCCGCCACAGCCGGATACTGTTGTCATAACAGTTGCCGCTGCCACGAATAATGATAACCATCTTTTCTTCATTATCACTTACTCCTCCTTCAACATTTTGTTTTGCTTCGTGTTTCCAGAATATCCTATAGGCAGTTAAAAATATATAGAAAAAATGCAAACTGCATGGGCAAAAGTTCAACATGCAGTTTGCATTTTCTAAAATCAATAGGCAAAACTTTAAAAATTGGTGATTTGCTTCTTTAACTGGCCTGGTGTAATCCCTTTTTTCTTCTTAAACACGCGGATAAACGTGCCGCTGTCCCCATAACCGGACATCTGCCCCGCCTCGATCACGCTGTACCCTTCCTCCAATAGCTTTTCCGCATGTTCAATTCTGACCGAATTAATATAATCCAGCAGACTCTTTCCGGTCTGTTTTTTATAAATGGAGGATAAGTACGCCGGAGTCATCTTAAACTGCTGGCTGGTTATGGATATGTTCAAGTCGGGATTGCTGTAATTTTCCTGGATATAGGCTTCCACCTTTTGGCTGAAGGAATTATCCCCATCCATCTTTTTCTTTTCTTCCGCGATCTTATCACAGATCAGGTCCACCGCTTCATAAAAATGTTTTTTCAATTCCGCTACCGGCTGTTTTACGCTGAATCCCTTATTAAAGTCCAAATCTCCGGCTGCGTTCAGATAGCCTCCTGCGCTGGCCCCTTTTAATAAGGTTCCGATCATATCAAAGATCAGGCACCTGCAGACGCTGGTGGATACCTTGCCGTTAAAATTCTCCTGAAACACCAGATCCATATGGTTCTTGGCCGACTGCTCATCTCCTGCCTTGATGGCGTTGATAATCCGTTGTTCCGCCTCCACGGAATACCTGTACTGCGGCTGTATATCCTTGACTTCATCAAAACTGACTAAATCCGTATCCAGAAGATTGATGTAGCTTTCCAATTCCAGCGCCTGCTGCCACGAGGCGTGCACCCCGCCAAGCCCCTGGCAGACCGGCCCCAGCAGGGCACAGAAGGAAAAACCGAACTGGTCCTGGGTAATCTGCTGGACATTTTCAATATTCTCCCGCAGGACGGCGTGGTTCTCATCATATTCCGGCCGGTTGACAATTACCGCCACATTTTCCCCCAGTTCTACCAATTCCACCTGGAAATAGTTCAATAGTGTTTCTTCCAGAATATTTTTCAGAATGAATTTGCGGAGGGCATTTTCCTGGGCGCAGGCCTCATAGCTCCTTGTCTCTGAGGCTCTGTCGTTTTTAAATTCCAGTAAAATCACCTGGTTAAATGCTTCCGGCAGATGGATACCGTACTGGTTTAAGTTCTCTAACTTCCCGCCATATTCATATTGAAGCAGTTGGGACAGGTAGTATTCTTTCAGATTTTTCTGGTTATGGCGGAGCAGCCGCTTGGAATCCACCTGATCCTTAAAGAATCTGTTCACCTGCTCATTCAGCCATTGGTATTCATTTTCCCCCTCCTTGATATCATCATTGCTGTATCTGCGGAACACTTCCATAATGGACCGGATGGGATTATAATTTTTCTTCGTAAGATAATGGGAAATGAAAAAGCCTACGATCAGGCAGACAAATAACCCGAGAATCGCAATCTGTTTCACATCCTGAATATCCTTTTCCAGCACTGAAACCGGGATTATGGTAACGTACTTCCATCCCGTAGATTCCGACTGCCTGACAGAACGGATCCGCTCATTATCAATGACCTGTTTCCCGGTTCCCGTCACAACGGATAAATCGTCATACCGGAACGTCTTTCCCGGCTCTCCTGCCATATTCCCGATAATTTCGTCCTTATCATTGATCATGAAAATATTCATCTGGTCGTTCCATTCCATAGAACTTAAAATCTTCTCAATCTCTGAAAATTTCACGGCAATACAGACAGTCGCCGAAGCATCCCTGATATCCATTCCAAGGTCGCTCATGGTGAATAAAAGAATCTTCTCCCCGTTTTTCTTCTGAATCACCAGGTTGTCCGCATAATGGACCTGTCCCACATATTCTTCAAATTCCTCCAGCGGATAATCTTCGCTTTCATAATAAAGGCGGTAGTATAAATCCGCCGACATATTCCCCTGTATGCTGGAAATCAGTTTTGTGTTCTTAAAGTAAATAAACACATCGCTGATGAAATTTTCGGATACGCTTAAATTGCTCAAATCCTTAAATATGTCATAAAGCATGATCTGATCTGAAGTTTCGAACTTATTCTTAACCCGCGAAGCTTTCTGAACCTTCATATCCATAGCCAGACGGCTGGAAATCTTGTTGATCTCCTCGATCTTCTGATCTATCTCCCGCTGCACCATTTCGAGCATATTATCATTCATCCTGGCCGACTGGTCCTTTATCACATTCAGTGTGACTATGTAAATTAAAAAACCAAGCAGCATTGGAATCAGCAGAATTCCCAGGTATGATAAAAGCATTCTGACATATACTTTTGACTTTTTCTGCATTCCTAACCTCCCAATCATTTGTCTTACTAAAAGGAAAACGTCACCGAAAACAGCTCGCATCAGCTGCGTCCGGTGACGGCTTCTACCGTTCCATCATATGATAAATTCATTCCCTTTGTCAACCCCGGAGTACCTTCGCCGATTCCAGGGCAGCCTAATACTACAGCGAATTCAAAAAGATCTGGTTAAACCGCTCCAACTCATCATACATGATCCCATGCCCTGAATGTTCAAGCTGATACAGCCGGGAATTTTTAATATACCTGTGCTGGATCATTGCCAGGTCATTGGACACCACCTGATCCTTTTCCCCATGTATGATCACCGTAGGAACCTTCACACAGTTTAAATCCGCTCTGCCGTCCTCATCCCGCAGGGCATAAGCGCTTTTCACAGTTCCAAGTCCTGAAGCAGACAATGCAATGTCTTCAAACCAGTTTTTGACCGCTTCCCCGTGAGGGCTGGCAAACAACTGTTTATGGCTGAAATCATAAGCCAGCTGAGGACGGTCCGTGGATGCCTGGCAGATCAGTTGATTTACATAATCCGTAGTAAGCCCGTAGGGGAATCCCTGCCGCTGGGTCCAGACCGGAGCGGCCGCTGCCAGCAGAACCAGTTTTTTAACCCCATGGCCGCAGTGCCGTCTCATATACCGAAGGACAATGGCCCCGCCCATGGAAAATCCAACAAGGGTAAAACAGGATAATTTCATCGATGTCACCACCTGGTAGATATCATCCGCCATCTGATCATAACAGTATCCGCAGGCCGGCGTATCAGACAGACCAAATCCTCTCAAATCAATTGCCACAACCCTGTATCCGCAATCCACCAGCGGCCCGATCTGATACTCGTAAATCTTATGTGATAATGGCCATCCATGAACCAGAAATACGGTTTTATTGCCACATGGGTTGTAATCGTAAACTGCTATTTTCACTCCGTCTGTCGAATTAATATAAAACATAAATACCTGCTTTGAATTTTTCATTATTTTATTATATGGAAAATCTGCTATACTGGTAATGATTCCACATAAAATTTTTAAAATTCAAATGCCTGGAATTTCCCAAATTACAAGTCCACACAAATGGCCAAACAGCCGCAGGAAGGATCCGGCTTGTTAACCGGGCCGCATTTCAGGCAGAATCGAGGTATTCATGAAATATGAACATATCGTGCAGGGAACATTTTTAGAAAGGCCAAACCGCTTTATCGCCCATGTTATGACAGCTGGAAAGGAAGTCATCTGTCATGTAAAAAACACCGGACGCTGCCGGGAACTTCTCATACCAGGGGTACAGGTCTTTTTGCAGCACCATCCCGATGCCGCCGCTTCAGGAAGAAAAACAGAATATTCCCTGATCGGGGTGGAAAAAACAGCCCCTCAGGGGAAGATTTTAATTAATATGGATTCCCAGGCCCCAAACCAGGCCGCATTTGAATGGCTGTCCGCTGCCCCCGGGATCCTTGACCTGCACCGGGAAGTGACCTTTTGCAGTTCCCGTTTTGATCTGGCCTATACCCGAAACGGCCGGCCGGCTTTTATGGAGGTAAAGGGGGTAACGCTGGAAGAAAATGGCATTGCCTGGTTCCCCGACGCTCCCACGGAAAGAGGAATCAAGCATCTGCTTGAACTAAAGCATGCCGCACAGGAAGGCTATGCGGCATCAGTTTTATTCGTTATTCAAATGAAAGGAATCCGGGAATTCCAGCCCAACATGGCTGCCCATCCCGCCTTTGGTGAAACCCTCAGAGAAGTATCTGCTTCAGGCGTAAACGTGATGGCTTACGACTGTGTCATCACAAAAGACAGCATCACGCTGGATCAGCCGGTAAAGGTCAATCTTACCGCTCGTAACGTGTAAAAGCATACCCGTGTTTTCCGGCCTTTTTCGCCTGATACATGGCCTGATCCGCCGCTTCATACAGATTTCGGAAATCCCTTCCATCTTCCGGGCAGGCGGCAATGCCGATACTGGCGGCAACATCATAGCCGCTTTCCCGGCTGATCTGATCCAATTTTTCAAAGATCATACTCACCTTCAGTATGGCGCTTTCCGGGTTATGGGTATCGGACATAAAAGCGATGAACTCATCTCCCCCAACCCGGGCCACCGGATCATGTTCACGGAATATGCCGCGAAGCATCTTTGCAATCCTGATCAGAAGCAAGTCTCCTTCGCCATGTCCGTAAGTGTCGTTCACATGCTTAAAATTGTCCAGATCAATCATGAACAGGAACCCTTCGCCATGTATGTTAATCAGGTCATTCACCCCGATCTCAATCGCCTTTTTGTTGAATATTCCGGTCAGATCATCTTTGTTTGTCTCATTCATAAGATCCAGCTCCCTTTCCTTACGGTCGCTGATGTCCAGAATTGTACCAATCAGGAATTCTCCGCCCATTCCTCCGCCTTCTATCCTCTGACATCTGCACTCTCCCCAGAAATACAAATCCTGGTCTCTTCTAAAGCGCATCTCCCATTTCTGAGGCATACCGGTTTTCTTAGCCCGCTGGAAATACTCAAACAGCAACGGTCTGTCCTCTGGGTGGACAAGGTCTAATTCCTGTTTCTTGATCTTTTCTATATGATCGCTGACAATATTAAGGTATTCCGACACATTGGGCGAAAACTCCAGATAATCCTTCTTTATATTATATTGAAAAATGATAATATCGGAAAATCCTGCCAGCGTCCCGTATCTGGCCCTCTCCATCAGAATCGTCTTTTCGTGGGAATAAATCAGCCCGAACACCACCGCACAGGCTGCTAAAATCAGGCTGATCACCATACATGTGATAAAAACCGTATGTTTCATCACCTTTCTGGACGTCACGTTCACCTTATCCGTATAGGCAAACTTCACTATATTCCACGATTTATATCCGATCGCTGCTGTCGTAATATAAAAAATTTTATGTCCCGGTATGGAGATTTTGACAGACATATCGCAGTCATCCTGAAGAGCCTTGCGGACCTGCCCAAGCACATCATCCGAGAGCCCGACGGCCCCTAAATTCCCCAGAAGATTCTGCCCTATCACGTCCCCTTCCTCATCGCTGTACAGCACCGTGCCGTCCTGCGAAACGATATACTGCTTAAATGTCTCATGCATCACATGTTCTTTGGTGCTGTCAGTTAAAACTCCCGCTTCCATCACGCTTCGCAGTGTTCCGATGATCCTGCCGTCTCTGACCACTGGCTGGGCAACCGCAAAATAATATCCCTGCAGACGGTTTGAATAACGCAGGTCCGACAAAACGGCCTCTCCGCGTTCCAGCTGCTCAAAAACTTCATAATCTCCCGGGTTGGATCCCGGCATATTAAGCTGTTCCCTCAGAAGATCCATGGACAGGTAGGTGATCCGGAAATCCGACAATTCACTTACATCTTCCAGGTATTTTGTGAACCACTCTCCTTCCGGATCGATGCCGGATGAGGTCAGCAGATCCCCTGTTGCCTTCATCCGTCCCAACAGCTCCGTAATTTTGGATTCAACCTGACGGCTCTGGCTGACCGCATAAGAAGTCAGGTTCTCTTCCTCCAAATGCTGAAATTCCCGGTCTATCCGCTTTCCATACTGGATAAACAGTAAATCTACGATCACGCTGAAAATGATGAGACAGAATATGGATACAGCAATCGGAATTTTTGCATATCTGTACTTTTTCAGCATAGAATTCCCCCTCATCTTATACTTTCCTCTTCGTAGTTAAAGTATAATATAAAGGGCAAAGGATTACAACTTAATTCAATACGTATTTTAAGCGGTCTAAATTGTAATTCAGAATCAGTTCTTCCGGATAATCCAGTTCCTGAAGCAGTTTTTCACTGTACTCCAAACAGCCCACATCGTACCAGATATGAGCATCACTGCCCATAATCACATGGATTCCAAGCTTTCTTGCATATTCCAGCATGATTCTCAAATTACGGTCCGCATTCAGGCGGGATGCGTTGGGGCGGAGAGAGGAATTATTGATTTCCAACACGATCTCCATCTCCCTGGCCGCCTCCGTCAAGCGGTCATATTCAAGCGGATAGCGGTCGTCATCCGGATGGCCTATGATCTTCACATAAGGGTTTTTCATCGCTCCGATCAGAGCGTCCGTGTTCTCCTTAGGGCTGCCGGGCTTAATACAGGGGACATGCAGGCTGGCGATTACATAATCCATCTTCCCAAGCATTCCGCTGCTCATATCCAGACGCCCGTCATAATCTATGATATTAGCCTCCATCCCCGTATAAATGCGCACTCCGAGGATTTCATCCCGGATCGATTTATAGTTGCCGAAAAACAAGGGGACGCAGGTTCCCGGCATATTCTTGCTGTGATCCGAAGTTCCCATGGCCAAAAGCCCTTTTTTTGCGGCCTCCTCAATATTCTCTTTCAATGTGCCGAATGCATGTCCGCTGGCTACCGTATGCGTGTGCAGATCAAATAATGGTTTCATTTTTACCTCCGTTTTAAAAACAATTCTTTTATTCAGTATAAACGGTTTTGGACAAAGTGGAAAGACCTGCCTTGATAAAAAATAATAATAGTCCAGCCGGTGTACCGTCTGAAGTATTATAAAATAGGAAAAGATACCCCTTGATATCAATCCCATTGTCTGTTATTATATTGTTTGAGATTCCTGGGGTGCCATACGGCTGAGAAAGTTTTTACTTACCCATTACCTGATCTGGATAATGCCAGCGTAGGGAGTGAACAAGTTCTTTTCCATAGATAAAACCTTCAGGTCTCTTTGTATTTTTTATTACGAAGGAGGTCTTTTTTTATGTCTGAAACAACTCAAAACCATGTAACTTACGGTTCCTGCTGTGCCGGAACCTACGGCGCATCCAAAGATATCACCGGATGCCGCTTTACCCTGGCTCCCATGAGCGACCGGTATATCGATATCATTTTAGGCGCCATCCAAAAGGTGGATACATCAAAAGTGTGGGCTAATACGGAAAAGCATTCCACCCTGTACCGCGGAAAACGGATTCATGTACTGGATGCGGTAAAGGCCTGTTTTGTGCACGCCTATGATCCCGGCGTCCATATGACCATGGAAGCTACATTTTCCAAAGGCTGTCCCGGCGATACGGATGCGGAATCCTATCTGGCTGAAGACGACGCGCTGTTAAACGACGCTTCCACAAGGGACATCCATTTCCCTGTGCTCTGCAAGATATCCCTCTACCCCATGGGTGTAACCAACTATATGGAACACATCGCCCACATCGTTAATTATGCCATCGACAAGGGAATCTATGCAGGCTCCACTCACTATGTAACCGTGTTGGAATGTGACATACAGGAGCTGTTTGACTACTTTAATTATGTGAATGCCTATTGTGCCGAACAGATAAGCCACTATGTATTCGAAGCGACTTTATCTGTCAACAGCCCTACAAAATAAATTTAACGGAGAAAAAATTATGGAAAGATCAAATTCCTGGAAATTAAAAGATATTTTAATGGTTGCAATCACCGCCATGCTCTTTGGCGTCGTATACCTTGGAACCGTTTATATAGGCCAGTATCTGACCGTCTTATTAACCCCTGCCGGTTATGGAATCCTCGGAAATGAACCGGTCTTCGGCGTATGGTTCATGGCCGCTGTCTTCACCTCCTATGTCATTCAAAAACCAGCTGTGGGAGTGGTAGCCGAGATGCTGGCTGCCCTGTTGGAAGTGATGATGGGCAATTTCTACGGACCGATCATTTTCGTCAGCGGATTCATACAGGGAATCGGCGCGGAAATCGGATTCGGAATCTTCAGATACAAAAAATTCAACTATGCCACCACCATGTTATCCGCTGTGCTCTGCACCGTTCTCAGCTTTTTATGGACCGGTCTGCGCTACGCATATTGGACATTAGATCCCAAACTGGTGTTATCCATCTTTGTGATCCGCTTGATCAGCTCTATCATATTCTGCGGAATCGGCTGCAAGCTTTTAGGCGACGCACTGTCTAAAGCAGGAGTGTTAAAAGGCTACGCGTTAGGACGGAAATCACTTGATCTGGATGAAGAATAGAGGGAAAACAGTGGAATTTTTATTAGCTGATGATGTAACTTTTCGCTATTTCGAACTGGCAAAACATAATATTCTGGAGCATGCTTCACTTAGCATCCATCCGGGCACCATCACTGTGATCATAGGAAACAGCGGCTGTGGAAAAAGCACCATGGCCGCTGTTTGCGCCGGTTTATACCCGGAAAACGGAGGAGAGCTTTTAAGCGGCGCCATCACTCTTTGCGGCCGGGAGATCAATTCCCTTCTCCCTTCTGAGCGCAGCCGGTATCTGACTCTGATGTTTCAGAACCCTGATTTGCAGTTCTGCATGGATACTTTGAGAAAGGAACTTCGCTTCTGTCTGGAAAACATCTCATTTCCCCCCGAGGAAATGGATTCCCGGATTGGAGAATTTGCCGCCGGACTGTTCGTGGAGTCTCTTCTGGACCGCAGTTTTTCCACCCTTTCCGGCGGTGAAAAACAAAAAGCAGCTCTCTGCTGCCTTCTGGCCCTCAATTCCCGGGGAATCCTGCTGGACGAGCCCTTTGCCAATATCGACCCGGATTCCTCCCGTGAAATCGTAAACCTGTTAAAAGAGCAGAACGCCGCTCATAACACCACTATCATTGCCATTGACCACCAGCTGGACAACTGGCTCACTGCCGCCGATGAATTTATTCTGATGGGAAAAGGGGGACAGATCATCAAACGGGGAATCACCCCAAAAAATCTGTCTCAATATGAGGAACTGTTCCTGGCACAAGGAGTTTTCTTTCCCGGACGCCAGTATCCCAAAGCAGAAAAAGCGCCTTCTTTGGGAACGGCCGCAACATTAGATAAGGTATCCGTCAGATCAGGGAAAAAGCAGCCGTTTTTACTGGAAAACTGTTCAATCAATTTTGAATATGGACAGATGGCCGCCCTGACCGGCGCTTCCGGCGCAGGAAAGACCACGCTCTTCCATACCCTCTTAAAACAGCGCCCCTACGACGGAACCATTCGGATAAACGGAAATGATTTACGGAAAATTAAAGAAAAAGATCTATTTCAAATGATTGGAATCGTCTTTCAAAACCCATCCCAGCAGTTTACCACCACCAATGTTCTCGATGAGGTTATGGAAAACTTAAACATCTGGTGCCCTGATTTAAATGACGATCAAAAAAAGCAGCGGGCCCAAGACCTCATGATCCAGTACGGCCTCTGGGAATACCGCAGATACTCCCCCTACATGCTCAGCCAGGGCCAGCAGCGGCGTCTGGCTGTCCTCTCGGTGCTCTGCGGAGAGCAGAAAATTTTGCTGCTGGATGAACCGACTTATGGACAGGACGATAATTCTACCCGGGCAATCATGGAACAGCTGAAACGCAAAGCCAGGGAACAGGGGCTCTGTATCGTCTTCTCCACCCATGATCTGCAGTTGGCCGATGCCTATGCCGATATCATCTATCAAATTCAGGAAAAGGAGCTGAAACCATGTCAAAGATCAACCCATCCATAAAAGCCATTACGGTGCTGATCAGCGGTCTTTTGATATCATTCAGCTATTCAGCCCTTTTAAACAGCCTGATAATCGCAGCCTGTCTGATCCTTTTACTCGGTTCAAAGGTCCGCATCTCATCCGTTTTTAAAATCCTGCTGCCTGCCACATTGGCTGCAGTCAGCCTTTTTTTCGCCGCTCTCATGCATACCGGCGGCGCTCCCGGCGGACATGTGTCCGGGTCTCTGAATTTCGGTGTCATGTCCTATTCCATGACCTCCGTTTCCAATGCGGTCCAACTGGCGCTTAGGATCTATGCCTACACTTTTCTAGGCATGCTCTTCGCCCTGACCACCGATGCGGAGGAATTCATCTACAGCCTGATGCAGCAGTGCCGCCTGTCTCCTAAATTCGCATATGGGGTTCTGGCTGCCTACCACCTGCTGCCGACAATCCAAAGGGAATATTCCAATATCCGCATGGCCTATAAAGTGAAGGGCTGCCGCATCACGCCCCTGTCCTTCAAACCCATCTTTTCCATGCTGGTGAACACCATGCACTGGTCGGAGAATGTGGCTATGGCTATGGAATCCAAAGGGTTTGATGGAAATAAAAACCGGACTTACTATATTAAAATGGCAGTGCAATGGTATGACTACTGCTTTTTCTTCCTGTTTACCGCTATGGTTTTAGGGGCGTTTATTCTGACACTTTAACAGAAGCCTGGATGCACTCCGGGTTAAGTTTTTCATCGCACGCAGCGCCTCTTCCCGGCTGTCCTGCCGGACAAAACAATACATCTTAATCTTAGGCTCTGTGCCGCTTGGCCTTATCAACAGCTTCCCGCCATATTCCAGCCGGAATTCCAGGACATCCGCTTTCGGCAGATCACCAACTCCCATCTGGTAATCTATGATGCCGGTCACTTTCATCCCGCCGATCCGCTCAGGCGCTGCGGTCCGAAGCAGTTTCATGATATGACGAATTACCAAACTTCCCTCCGCGCCGTCGAACTGAAAGCTCAGCAGTTCATTCTGATACCATCCGAATTCTTCATGCAAAGCCTCCATGACCTCAGATAATGTAAGGCCTCTTTCCTTATAATAGGCGGCCATCCGGCAGATCAAAACCACTGCATTCACCCCATCTTTATCCCGCACATAAGTGCCGGACAGGAAGCCGCAGCTCTCTTCGAATCCAAACAGATACCGTCCGGCTTCTCCCGCCTCTTCCAATCTCCCGATCTGCTCTCCAATGTATTTAAATCCTGTCAGCATGCGCCTCAGTTCCACCCCATATTTTTTACATACCGCATCTGCCATGTCAGTGGATACAATCGTAGTAATTGCAATATCCGTTTTGGAGTCTTGTTGTCTTTCACCGCGAAGCATACAAAGATAATTCAACAGCAGGATACCCACCTCATTGCCGGTCAAAAGTTTCCAATCATCTCCCTCTGCCACGACAGCCCCCATACGGTCGCAGTCCGGGTCGGTAGCGATAAGCAAATCAGGATGGTAGACCCTGCAAAGTTCCAGCCCCTTTCCAAATGTCTGGCGGATCTCAGGATTGGGGCAGGGACAGGTAGGAAAATTTCCATCCGGCATCTCCTGTTCCGGAACAATCCTTACCTCGATTCCCCCCAGTTTTTCCATAGCCCGCAGTACACATTCCCTGCCCGCACCGTTTAGTGGCGTATATACGATTCTAAGCTGAGCGTAGGAAATATCCGCCTTCCCTTCCTGGCTGCTCCGTTCAATATAATCATCTAAAACATGCTCCGGAATCATACGAATTTTCTGCTGCTCTATTCCTTCGTCAAAATCCATAAAACGCACATTCTGGAATATGTCCACACGCCTCATCTCCGCCTGGATTTGCTGCGCTTCTTTCTGCCTGATCTGGCATCCATCCGCTCCATATACTTTAAATCCATTATACCTGGCCGGATTATGGCTGGCCGTGATACAGATTCCACCATCACATTTTAACTCACGTACCGCCCAGGACAGAGCTGGGGTAGGCTGGAGACGTGGATAAATCCATACCACGACATCATTTGCCGCTAAAACACTGGCCGCACAGCGGGCAAATTCCTCCGATTTTATACGGCTGTCATAGGCAATTGCAACACAGGCCGGACCTGATACATTTTTTTTCAGATGCTCAGCCAGTCCCTGGGCCGCCCTTCCCACCGTATACACATTCATCCTGTTTGTTCCAACCCCCAAAAGACCTCTGAGCCCTCCGGTCCCAAATTCCAGGTTATGGGAAAAACTGTCCCTGATTTCTTCCGGGGATTCTTTCATCTCATCTAACAAAACTTTCAAATCTGATGGCATGGTGCTTTCTGTCTGCCAGAGATTATATATTACCTGTACCTCCTTATGCATATAAACCTCCATTGGGGGTTCAATAAACCCGCAATTCCTTCCACACCTTCTGAACCGTTTTATAACGATTGGGTAACGCGCCGGCAAATGGACAGTTACTGGTGGTATAAACATAGCCCGGCGCTTTCTTCCCCTCGGTCAGACAATGCACAGCACTGTTGATCAGCTCCTGCTCTGTTCCCGACTGGAGGCCGGAACAGATGACGTTTCCACACAGACATACTTTATCACCGGCTTTCTCCCGGATATCCGCGATATCGATTCCCGCCATGGGGTCCAGAGAATGAATCGCATGGGGGCGGCATTCTACGATCTGATCCAGAATCGGCATAATATTGCCATCCGTATGCTTGATCACATAGAACCCTTCTTTCCTCGCCTCATCAATAATACGCCAAAGATAAGGCTGAATAAATTCCGCAAACATCTTAGGTGAGAAAAAGGGACCTGAATTGAAACAGTAATCAGAACAAAGCATGAGCACTTCCACACCGGTCTGACGCAGTTTTTTATTTCTTTCCACCGCCGCTTCTGCTTTTGCCTCAGCCAGTTCTTTTATCCCCTCCGGGTTATCTGCTAAAGCGTAGGAAAACTCATACATCTCCTCCCCCGACGGAATTGCAAATGTGCCGTCCCCCTCAAACCCCAGC
>JAGZXV010000324.1 GCA_018378255.1 Clostridiaceae bacterium
TTCCTCTTACCGTGATTATTTCTGATGCGGCGCTCAGGTGTCTGTCACTATTACCACATAATTCAGATTATGTGGTTATTTTTGTGCCGGAGGGGACGTAACTTTGTGATGGCCGGGCCGGAGCGGAGAGGGACGGAGGAAAATGGGGGTGTCAGGATGGCAGATTTAAAAAAATGTACAAATTTTGGAGTAAGGGTAAAGATCGCGTTAATTGAACGCAACATGTCCAATAAGGAGCTGGCAAAAAAACTGGGCTATTCCAATTCGACCATCAGTGATGTGATTTTTGGAAGAAACAGCAGCAGCAGGACCATGGAGCTGATCGCCCGGGAACTGGGGATAGAAGTGGAGGAGGTTCGGTAAATCTGCTCCTCTTTTTTGCGTGACTGGAATGATGGGGACTGCCGCGGAATAAAGCCGTGGGGGACAAGTTACTTTGGTGGGAGACTGGAGTGATTATGCCCTGAAGCGTTTTCAACAGAAATCCCTGACGCTCTGCAGTCAATGGAAGTGAGAACAAAAACAGAAAGGAAAGGGCCATGGGACCGATTATCGACGTGCATTCCCACATCCTGCCGGGCATTGACGATGGGGCCAGGCGGATGTGGGAGACCAGGGAATTGATCAAACAGGCGTATGGGCAGGGGATCCGGACGATCATAGCCACCCCGCATTACCACAGGGGGAAGCATTACATAGACCCGGACGGAATTTTGGAGCTGGCGCGGAAGGTACAGAGGGAGGCGGATCAGCTGTTTCCGGATCTGAATATCTATGCCGGGCAGGAGCTGATCTATTTTAACGGGATATTTGATGCGGTTGCAGCCGGAAAAACGGTGCCCATGGCAGGTTCCAACTGCCTGTTGATGGAATTCCAGACGGATGTATCTTATGAGATTGTGTATCAGGCGGTGAGACAGATGTCGCTGATGCGTTACCGTCCGGTGCTGGCCCATATAGAGAGGTACCAGTGTCTGAGGGCACCGGGAAGGATTGAGGAACTGAGAAAGTCCGGGGCGTATCTGCAGATGAACTTTGGCAGTCTGACCGGAGGAATCCGGCATGTGAGGGAGAACCTGTGGTGCAGGAGGATGGTCCAGGAGGGGAATATCCAGTTTCTGGGGACCGACATGCACCGGGTGGATTTCCGGCCGCCGGAGATTGGGAAGGCAGTGGAATGGATTTATAAGAAATGCGGAGAAGAAGAGGCAGAGCATATAATGCGGAGAAACCCACTGGAGATACTGATTGGGGATGCCGGAGATGGGAGTATGGCCTGGTGTGGGAGCTGAGAAAAAGATAAACGGCCGGGACAAAATACAGCAGATTAGAGAACACGGCCTTCGGCAGCAGAAAATAGATAGAAATTGAGTAAAGGAACTAAAACATTTATGGAAAAGAGATTTGACGAGGATCAGGACGAGATCGAAATAGACTTACGGGAACTGTTGTTTGAATTCAAAAGAAAGTGGTGGGCGCTTCTGACTGCGCTCGTTCTGGGAGGCGGCCTGGTGGGGGCTTACAGCTATTTTGTGCTGACACCCCAGTATACCTCCAGCGCCAGTTTATATGTGCTGTCCAAAGAGACAACCCTGACTTCCCTGGCGGACCTGCAGATCGGAAGCCAGCTGACCCAGGACTATAAGGTGATGATAAACAGCCGTCCGGTTTTACAAAGCGTGATCGGGAACATGAACCTGGACATGAATTACAGGGAACTCCGGGAAAAGATCAAGATTGACAACCCGACGAATACCAGGATTCTTACGATATCCGTACAGGATCCGGACCCCTATCTGGCGAAGGAGATTGTAGACAATATTTCCGCAGAAGCATCCGACTACATCGGTGAGATCATGGAGATGGTGCCGCCGAAAATGATCGAAGACGGTGTGGTTGCCTTGGAAAAGACAAGCCCGAATGTGAAGAGAAATGCGGCGCTCGGCGGTCTGATTGCACTGTTTCTTGTCTGTGCGGCCATTACATTGAGCGTGGTATTAAATGATACGGTGAAAACCGAGGACGATATCCAGAAATATCTGGAACTGCCGGTACTGGCTGTGATCCCGGCAAAGGAATCCGTCAGTGACAGCGGGGAGATCGAAGGACAGAAAAAACGGAAGGCATCAAGAAGAAAGGCAGGGAAATCCAATGGAAAATAAAATCCGCCTCTCCCAATACGAGGTAAGCGATTATAACTATGTGGAAGCGATCAAAACGCTGAGGACCAATCTCCAGTTTTCAGGGAGCAGCATCCGTGTGATCATGTTTACCAGTTCCATCCCCAATGAGGGGAAGAGCGAAACGTCCTTCCAGCTGGCGGCATCATTAGCCCAGCTTGGGAAACATGTGCTGTTAATCGATGCGGATATCCGCAAGTCTGTGACGGTATCCAGATACCAGCTGGATCATGAAGTAAACGGCCTGTCCCAGTACCTGAGCAGCCAGGTAACGAAAGAGGAGGCCATTTACCAGACCAATGTGAACGGCCTGGAAGTGATGTTTGCAGGCCCGTATTCTCCCAATCCGGCGGAGCTTCTGGAAGAAGAGATGTTTACCAAACTGGTGCTGTGGGCCCGGGAAACGTATGACTATGTGGTCATCGACACGCCGCCCATGGGGAATCTGATCGACGGTGCGATTGTGGCGAGGCACTGTGACGGAGCGGTGCTGGTGATTGAGAGTGGAGCCATCAGTTTCCGGCTGCTGCAGAAGGTGAAGGCCCAGTTGGAGAAGAGCGGCTGCCGGATACTGGGAACCGTACTGAATAAGGTGACGGTGGACCACAGCGGGTACTACCGGTATTACGGGAAGTATGGCAGGTATGGGAAGTATGGAAAGCAGTATGAGTATGTTAGGGAAACGTGATGAAGTTTTAGAAGAATGAAAGCTGGAAAGAGATAGGGCAGAGGGATATAAGACGGAAGAACGTAGGGCAGAAAGCATATAGGGCAGAAGAGCATATAGGGTAGAAGAACATATAAGGCAGAAGAACATAGGGCAAAGGAATATATCATCAAGGAACATAAGACAGGAATACAAAAGCAGGAACGTTCATGATGAAAAAGTTTGAATTGATTAGAAATAGGGATTTTTTAATCCAGCTTAAAATCTGCATAATTACAGAATACAACAAACTATGTCAAAGAAAGAGGATATTAAAGCTTAAAACAGGGTTCTGGAAACGGATAACTGTTAATAAGGAAACAAGGATGGAAGGGACATCCTATAGACAGCAATAAACTGCGTAATGAAGAACACAAAAAGTACGAAGGGGAAATGGGGGGATGAAGCATGCTTGTGAAAAACAGGTCTTTTTACATTTTGTTTGATATCGGTGAGATTATCATTTCCTTTGTTTTAGCAATTTTTCTGAGATA
>JAGZXV010000043.1 GCA_018378255.1 Clostridiaceae bacterium
CTCCCCCCCAGCGATTCCTGTCAGAAACTCCATGCGACTGCCGGGAAACGGGCGATGGAATTGGGGGAAACTTATATTTTTTCCTGTCATGCAGGCTTAAACCACATCGTCTTTCCGTTAATCAACCAGGAAGCCCTGTTCGGCTCCATCCTGGTAGGCCCTTTTTTAATGGAAAATCCCGATTCCCTGCTCATCACGGATCTGCACAACAATTATCCTGATATTTCACTGGAATCCCTGCTGGATCTTTACGATTATGCGGGCCAGATAACCGTAATCCCTCCGCCCATGGTCACCCAGGTCAGCCGGCTTTTGTACCACCTGTTTTCCAACTTCGTATCGGACGCCAGACAGGAACTGATCTTTAACCGCGGCAAGATTCACCAGCAGTCCAAAATCAGCGAATCCATCCAGATGTATAAAAACCTGGAGCTGGACAATAAGTCTTCCTATCCGTTTGAAAAGGAAAGGGAACTTTTAACCAAGGTAAAAACCGGTAATAAACAGGAGGCCAGCGCCATTTTAAACGACCTGCTGGGCTATGTATTCTTCTCAGAAGGAAACAGCATCGAAATCATAAAAAGCCGGGCCTCCGAACTCTGCGCCCTTCTTTCCAGATCAGCGATTGAAGGGGGAGCGGGAACGGACCAGATCTTAAAGATCAACAATCAGTTCCTGAAAAACCTTCAGACCGTAAAGAGCATTGACGCCCTCTGTTATATGCTTCAGGAAATCCTGGAAATCTATATGGAATGCATGTTCAGCCAGTTGAACACAAAGAATGGGGATGTGGTCAGAAAGGCCATGAAATACATATCCGAAAACTTCGCCTCTTCCCTGACACTGGAGGACGTAGCCGACCAGGTGCATCTGAATGCGGCCTACTTCTCTTCCATATTTAAACAGGCCTGCGGTTCCTCATTTAAAGAATACCTGAATATGGTGCGGGTGGAAGAAAGCAAACGCCTTCTTGCCAACACCGATTATTCACTGATCAATATCGCTATAGCCACCGGTTTTGAGGACCAGAGCTATTTTTCTAAAATATTTAAAAAGCATACGGGACTGACGCCTAAGCAGTACAGATCCCATTGAGCGGACGGCAACAGGGCCTACCTTGCGATCTGGTAAAGCAGAGCATTACAGATTGAAGCGGCTATGTTGCTGCCTCCTTTTCTGCCCCTTGCTATGATGGATGGGACTTTATCTTTAAGAAGCAGCTCTTTTGATTCCACCACATTGACAAAGCCCACAGGTGTGCCAATGATCAGAGCCGGAGTCACAAGCCCTTCCTTCATCATCTCGTGCAGCCTGATTAATGCAGTGGGAGCATTTCCCACCGCAAAGATCACCGGGCCTGTGAGCCGGGCCCCCCGTTCCATGCAGACCGTAGCCCGGGTGACGCCCCGTTCTTTTGCTTCTTTTGCAACATCTTCATCCGCCATATAACAGCAGACGCGGCCGCCGCATTTTTCCAGTGATTTTTTATTGATGCCGGCCGCCGCCATATTGGTGTCTGTGACGATCACGGCTCCTGCCTTCAATGCCTCTATTCCCTTTTGTACCGCCTGTTCTGAAAATACCAGATTGTCCGCATAATCGAAATCCGCCGATGTATGGATACAGCGTTTTACCACCAGAAATTCTTCTTCCGGCCAGGTTCTGTCTCCCAGTTCCCGGGTGATGATCTCCATGCTTCTTTTTTCTATTTCATCAGGTTTTACAAATTTGATCTCTTCTGTCATGGGTTTACTCTCCCTCCATCATGCGGTAGACTGCCTTCATATCAAATGACGATCTGATCAGATCTGCCAGCTTATCATACTGCTGTTCTTTATACGCCTGCAGGTCAAATTCCTCTTCCTCCAGACAGATTTCCTTTTTCAGAGCCAATGCGGCAGTCAAAGCCTGGGCCAGACCATCCGTATCGAAAAGCCCATGGAGATAAGAGCCGAATACGGTGCCTTTTTCATTGCTCAGGCCGTCAATTCTGCCGTCACAAAGCCGGATTGCCTCTCTGCAGCCGCCCAAATTAGCGGTATGACCCATATGAATTTCATATCCTGTCACTTCTTTTTCACCAAACCTTCCAAACACCGGAACGGGATAGAGAAAATGGCCCTTTGTCTGTGTCCTGGTCTTGGCCTCGGCGAATACGGTTTCGGCATCAAGAAGCCCCATGCCCCTCATGCTTCCGCCGTGTTCCACATTCATGGGATCGTGCAGCATCTTTCCTAACAGCTGGAATCCGCCGCAGATGCCGATCACCGGCACGTCCTGCTCCGACAGGCGCAGAATCAGGGTTTCCAGGCCGCTTTCCCGCAGCCAGTTCATATCGTCCATGGTATTTTTAGTGCCTGGAATCAGAAGCAGATCGGGATTTTTCAACTGGGAAGGCGTTGTCACATATCTGAGAGTTACACCTTTTTGCCGTTCAAAGGCGCTGAAATCGGTGAAATTGGAGATATGGGGAAGGCGGATCACCGCGATATCCACTCCATTACCGGCCGTCACCTGATTCAGACGGTCGGATAAGCTGTCTTCATCGTCAATATCGATATTCTCCATGGGGATCACTCCCACCATGGGGATTCCTGTTTTTTCTTCTATCATTCTAAGGCCCGGCTCCAGAATGGCCACATCGCCTCTGAATTTATTCACGGCCAGGCCTTTTATCATCTTCTGTTCATCGGGTTCCAAAAGCTTCACCGTTCCGTAAAGGGAGGCGAACACACCGCCCCGGTCGATATCTCCCACCAGGATCACAGGCGCATGCACCATCTTGGCAAGACCCATGTTCACAATGTCATTTTCCCTTAAATTGATCTCGGCCGGGCTTCCTGCCCCTTCGATCACAATGATATCATATTCCTCTGCCAAAGTCTCAAAAGCATGCTTCACATCAGGTATAAACCTGGTCTTATCTCTGTAGTAGTCTATGGCTTTCCAGTTGCCCAGCACCTCGCCGTTTACGATCACCTGGCTGCCCACATTGCTGGTGGGTTTTAACAGGATGGGGTTCATGAACACGGTAGGTTCAATCCCTGCCGCTTCCGCCTGCATTGCCTGGGCCCGGCCGATCTCCAGACCGTCCTTTGTTATATAGGAATTTAAGGCCATATTCTGGGATTTGAAGGGAGCCGTCCGGTATCCGTCCTGTTTAAACACGCGGCAGAGCCCTGCTGTTACAAAGCTCTTTCCGGAGTTGGACATGGTTCCCTGTATCATTATCACTTTTGCCGCCATGGTTTCCTCTTTTCTAAAATTTATCTGTCAGAGTGTATTTGAGAATTGCTTTGCGCCAGCTGTAGTATGGCGGCTGCAATCCCGGCTGCCGTATATACATCCGCTGTCTCGTAAACGGACAGTCCGGCTTTTTTAGCTTCTTTTGTGGTTTCCGGGCCGATAGAAATAATCCTGGCCTCCAGTTTTTCCGGTTCCTCCAGCATGTTTTTAAGGGCTCTGGCTGCCGAACCGCTGGCGACCGTAATATAATCCACATCCTTTACGATGCGGTTCAGTTCTTCTTTCCTCCGGTCATCGGGCCATGTTTCATATAGGGAAAGATCCTTATATACAATTCCTGCGGTCTTTAAAGCCTCAGGCAGCACAGGAGATGCTTCTTTGGCCCGGACAAGCATCACTTTATCCTTCTGATCCAATTTGGGAATCCATTCCTCCGCCAAAGCTGCCCCGGAATAAGCGGACGGCTGGAAATCACAGCAGAATCCGTGATCCGCCAAAGCTGCGGCGCTGCTCTTTCCCACCGCCGCGAATTTAAGGTGCATCAGCTTTCTGTAATCGATCTTTTCCCGCCGTAAAAGGTCAAAGAAAATGTTGACTCCATTATTGCTCGTAAACACAATCCACTTGTATTCCTCCAGCTGGTGAATGGTTTTAAGCGTGTCTTCTGTCACCAGTTCTTTTGTTTCCACCAGGCTTAAAGAGACGGTTTCCGCTCCCAGCGGATCCAGTTCTTTTTCCAATTGGTTCACCATATGTCTGGTGCCTGTCAGCAGGATTCTGGCGCCGGATAAACGGCCTTTTAAAAACCACTCCAGCTCTTCCCCTAAATTCACCACCTGGCCGATTACCGTAATGGCCGGGGTCTGGATCCCCTGTTCTTTGGCAGTCTGCACAATGGTTCCCAATGTGGCGGACGCTTTTTTCTGCCTTCCCGTGGTTCCCGCCGAGATAACCGCTGCCGGGGTGGACGGATCCTTTCCGTTCTCGATCAGTTGTTTGGCGATCCGTTCCAGATTATGAAGGCCCATCAGGAAGATCAGCGTTCCCTCTTCCTTTGCCAGGGTGGCATAGTTAAGGACTTCTGCATCTTTATGGTTTCCCTCATGTCCCGTAATCACGTGGAAAGAGGAAGCCATATTCCGCTGGGTGACCGGAATTCCCGCATAGGCGGGCACACTGTAGGAGGATGAGATTCCCGGTACTATTTCAAATGGTATTCCATGTTTTTTCAGTTCAAGAGCTTCTTCCCCGCCTCTTCCGAAGATGTAGGGATCACCGCCCTTTAAGCGGACCACATAATTTCCAGCAGACGCTTCCGCCACCAGCACTTCATTGATCTTATCCTGGGTCAGATGATGGTTGGAAGAACGTTTTCCCGCATAGATGAACCGGGCGTCCAGCCTGGCTTCATTGAGGATGGAGGGGGAAATCAGATTGTCATACACGATTACATCCGCATTCTTCACACATTCTAAGCCCTTTCTGGTTAAAAGGCCTTTGTCTCCCGGGCCGGCGCCGACTAAGGATACGGTTTTATAATTCACCTGGGACGCCAGGCTCTTGGCCAGCTTAAGGGCATCCTCTTCCCCGCATTGATCTGTTTTCATTCTTTTATATAGGGGATGGACGCCGTCTTTGGCATACATGGCCGTCATGACCAGTCCCTCTCCCTCCCGGCGGCAGTAAGCCCCGCAGGGGGCATTACAGCTTCCGCCCAGTATGGTAAGATATTCCCGCTCGGCCTTCAGCATCACGGCCGCTTCCCGGGAATGAATGGCTTCCATGATATTGGAAAGCTCACCTTCTCTTATCTCAACCGCCAGAATCCCCTGTCCGGGAGCGGGCACAAACTGTTCTTTATCCAGGTATTCCAGACAGAATCCTTCCGGCTGTTCCATTCCCAGCCTGCTTAGGCCTGCCGCTGCCAGCAAAATGCCGTCGTATTCTCCCTGTTTCAGCTTTTCCAGCCTGGTCTGCACATTTCCCCTCAGCATCTTAATCCGCACCTGGGGATTCAGGCCCCTGATCTGCAGTTCCCGTCTCAGGCTGCTGGTCCCGATCACACTGCCTTTTTTTAAGTCCGCCGCCCGGATTCCCGTCGTCGTAACCAGCACGTCGCCGGGGTCTGCCCGGTCCAGTACAGCCCCCATACAGAGCCCTTTCGGGAATTCCATGGGCATGTCTTTGGCGCTGTGAACGGCCATGTCAATCTCCCCGTTTAACAGGGCTTCTTCCAACTCCTTTGTAAATACCCCTTTTCCTCCGAAGGAAGTCAGGGATCGGTCCAGAATCTTGTCCCCTTTTGTGGACATCGGCACGACCACGATCTCCATTTCCGGAAAACGGGATTCAATTTCATGTTTCACAATCTCCGTCTGAACCATTGCCAGTTTGCTCTTTCTCGTTCCGATCCGTATTATCATGCCTCAATCAATTCCTTTCCTGAATTCATGGGTAAAATGTTTATCATAGAGCCTGGACAGCTCATATTCATCTCCTAAAAATCCGCCTACCACGGTGAGAGCTGTCTTCGTTATTCCCGCTTCCTTCACTTTTTTTGCAATATCGTTCAGGGTGCCTTTGACGATCCTCTGGTCTTCCCATGTGGCCTTATAAACCACGGCCACCGGGGTGTCCTGGCTGTAGGAATCTTTCAGGGTTTCCGACAGCAGTTCAATCTGTCCCACGCTGAGGAAAATGATCATCGTAGCCTGATGTTTGGCCAAATCCGCCAGTTTTTCCCCATCCGGCATAGGCGTCCTGCCCTCCATCCGGGTCAGAATCACGGTCTGGCTGATTCCGGGAAGGGTGTACTCTTTTTTCAGCACCGCTGCCGCTGCCAGAAATGAGCTGACTCCCGGCACCACATCATATTCGATTCCCAGCTGGTCCAAACGGTCCATCTGTTCTCTGTGGGCGCCGTATACGGCAGGATCGCCCGTATGTACCCTGGCTGTGGTCTGCCCTTTTTCTTCTGCCTCTTTCATCACATCGATCACTTCATCCAATGTCATTTTGGCGCTGTTATAGATTTTGGCCCCTTCTTTTGCGCCGTCCAGCACCTGGGGATTTACCAGCGAACCGGCATAGATTATCACGTCCGCTTCATCGATCAGACGTTTCCCCTTGATTGTTAAAAGTTCCGGATCTCCCGGGCCTGCTCCTATAAAATGGACCATGATTATGCCTCCTTCTCTGCACTTTTAATGTGTTCCAAAAACAACCGGCGGATTCCCTGATACTCGCCAAGGCCCCTGAGCAGACAGGATACTTCATATCCTTCGCTTTCCAACTGGCTTCTCCAGGAATCCTTATCATCGCTTGCCATATCATTTTTTGCATGATCTCCGGCGACGATCATAAACGGGGTCAGGATCAGTTTCTTAAAGCCGCCTTCTTTTAAATGTTTCTTCAGCGTTTCCATAGAAGGATATGCTTCTACTGTCCCCACAAATACATTTTTATGTCCTTTATCCTTGAACTGGTAATCTAAAGCCGCATAGATGGTATTGGCATAATGGGTGGTCCCATGTCCCATAAACACGAGGGCTGTCTTTTCCTCCAACGGGCCGATCTCTTCCATCAACGTGTCTATTACAAAAAATGAATCCTGTTCACAGGTCAGAAGGGGAGTTCCAAAACGGATTTCTTCCAGTTCTTCCTTTCGGGCCAGCACATCTCTTTTCATCTGGTCGTTTTCAATTCCGTTGATCACATGGGTGGGCTGTACGGTCAGACGGGTAACGCCGTCTTTTACGATTTGATCCATGGCCTCGCTCACAGTCATCACATGATATCCGGTCTTTGCAACCTTCCGTATGATCATCCCGCTGGTCCAGGCTTCATAAATCCGGCAGTCCGGACACGATTCCCGGACATCCCCAACGATTGCATCAATGGTCTTTTTTCTTGTATCTTCATGGCTGGTCCCAAAACTGACCACCAAAACCGCTTCCTTAGTTTTTGACATCTTATCCTCCATACCGGAGCTTTTCTTTGTGCAAAGTCATGCGCTGGGAATTACCGCTTCTCAGCTGCAGTTCAAATTTGCGGCTCCGTCACAAATTTGAATTTGCCGATATTAAATGCCGGCTGCCAGCACAATCGCCATAGCGGCCGCAGCCGTTATATACAGCAGCCTGTTTATTCTTTTTATATCCTCGATTTCAATCTCTCTTTTTTTATCTCCAATGGTAGGTTTTTTATAAAGTTTGCCGAAATAATAAGCGTCTCCTGCCAGTTGAACTCCCAGGGCTCCTGCCGCTGCCGCCTCTGTCTGGGCCGAATTGGGGCTGGCATGGTTTCTGCCGTCCCTTCTCCACATAATAAAGGCATCTCTGGCATTTAATCCGGCAGCCGGAGCCGCAGCGATCATGAGCAGGGCTGAAATCCGGGCCGGGATATAATTCAGGATATCGTCCAGCTTCGCCGGAATTCTTCCGATATAGAGGTATTTCTCATCTTTATAACCTACCATGGAATCCATAGTGTTGACCACCTTATAAAAATATCCGAAAGGCGCCCCTAAAACTGCCATAAAAAGCAGGGGAGCGATCACTCCGTCCGACAGATTCTCCGCCACCGTTTCCACTGCTGCTTTGGTTACTCCCTTTTCGTCTAATGACTGGGTATCGCGGCCCACGATCATGGAGACCGCATACCTGGCCTCATCAATGGTTCCGTGTTTCAGGGCTTCATATACCTTCATGCTTTCGCTTTTCAATCCTTTTACGGCTAAAAGCTGCCAGCACATAAAGCTCTCTCCAGCCAGCCCGGCAGCCGGGTTGATTCTATATAAAATACTGCATACCAGGTAAGACAGCCCGGTCCAGAAAATCACATTTCCGGCACATAGCAGCCAGCTTCCGGCCAGCAGTTTCTTTTTATCGTTTCCAGCGAATTTCCGCACTGTTTTCTCAGCCCAAGCGATCGTTCTTCCCATCAGGCATACGGGATGGATCATCCATCCCGGATCGCCAAACAAAAGATCCAGCACGAAGCCGATTCCTAGCGCTGTTATATGTAAGTTCATAATGATTTCAGTCCTTCCGCGATGACCACACCGTAGAGCATCACCAATTCACAGACCTGAAGGAAAAATCCCGCCAGGTCTCCTGTAATCCCGCCAAATTCCTTATAAGACATAAGGCGGTAATAGATAAACACAGTTGCCGCTCCTGTCACCATAACAAGACCTGCCGCCCCGTCCAAACTCACAGCCAGGCAGACGGATATCAGTAAAATCGCCGCCAGTACGGCGCGGGTTACGGTTTTATGGGCGGAACTGGAGAACGTGTAAGCAAGTCCATTCTTTCTCGCCCCCTTAAACAGCACCAGGGAAAGGCCGCTCAGGGAACGGGAAATCACAAATCCAGTGCAGACCATAAGACAGCTTCTGCTGTCCTCTAAACCGCTCACCCCTCCCAGATATAATACCATATATACGGCGCAGCCAATTATGGCAAATGCGCCTGTATGGGAATCTTTCAGTATCTCTAATTTCCGCTCTCTCGTCTGGTAGGAGCTGAGAGCGTCCATGGTGTCCAGAAAACCATCCATATGGATTCCGCCTGTAATGAGGATGGGGAGCGTGCAGAATACCGCCGCTCTCATCAGTTCAGGAACATGAATAAATCTCATCAGGCAGAATGCTGCGAAAAAGGCTGCACCTTCCAAAAAGCCTACCAACGGGAAAAAGCACAGCGCATACCTCATATTTTTTTCATTCCATTCCACTTTGGGCATGGGTATCTTTGAATACATGGCACAGGCAATGGCCATGGCTTTGATAATCGTCATAGATCCGTCCTCATTTCCGGCTAAATCCGGTATCCTCTGGGCGTCACCATATGGCCGTCCAACACTTTGGTCTGCGAATTTCCGATAAATACCGTGGTAAACATATCCACCTGGGCATCCCGCAGTTCCCTTAATGTCATCGTCCGGCCCCTCTCTCCTTCCCGCCCGATATTAGCGGCAATTCCACAGACCGTATCTTCCGATGCATGGCGGAGCATGATATCGCAGGCCTTCTGCAGATAATCATGGCGTTTTTTGCTGGACGGATTATAAAGGCAGACCACAAAATCGGCCATTGCAGCGCACTCCAGGCGCTTTTCGATCTTTTCCCAAGGGGTCAGCAGATCGCTTAAACTGATCAGGGCAAAATCGTGGATCAGGGGCGCTCCTAACACCGCTCCTCCCGCAACTGCCGCAGTAACGCCGGGCACCACCGTGATCCGGCAGTCGGGATATCCGCTCCCGATCTCGTACATCAGCCCCGCCATACCATACACTCCGGCATCTCCGCTGCAGATCATAGCAACGTCCTTTCCCTTATCCGCCTCTTCAAATGCCAGGCGGCAGCGCTCCACTTCCTTTTTCATGGGCGTTGTCATCATCTCTTTCTCAGGAAAATATTCTTTAATCAAATCCACATAGACCGTATATCCCACGATTAAATCGCAGGATTTTAAAATTTCTGCCGCTTTTATAGTCATCTGTTCATAACTTCCCGGGCCTATCCCCACAACATATACCTGTTTCATCTTTCCTCACAATCCGCTGCCGTAACCGGCGGCTTATTTATTCCTCTTGTTCTTTTACAATCATCAGGGAGTAGTACCCTGCGTTTTCGTCAATTTCATCCGTAGTCCGGTAGATCTTTTCCTCTTCCATACCGCAGTTTTCGATCATCACAGCGTTCATACCCATCTCTTTAATCAATTTTTTTACTTTGCCGATCTGTTTTCCCGACTTCATGAGCACTTTTGTGCCTGGCAGTTTTAATCCCTCTTCAATCTGGTAAGATGCAGGAAGAACATGAAGCTGCTGGGAACGTTCTACAAGCCCCATATCCAGCCTTGCCGCCACCGCACAGAAGGAAGGAATTCCGTTCACCAGCTCCGTATGGTAACCGGCTGCTTTCACCAGCTTATGGATATAAAGGCAGGTAGAATAAACGGTCACATCGCCCAGATTTAAGATGCCCACATCTTTGCCTTCATCCAGCCAGCCGGTTATGACTGCCGCTGCCGCCCCATAATTTTCTTCCAGTATATCTTTATCCTTTGTCATGGGCATGGCTATCCCGTGCACTTCTTTTTGAGCCAGTTCCGGCACCGCATCCAGCGCGATCTTATAGGCTACGCTGGTTTTGTAATCTTCGCCCGGTACGACAATTTTATCACACTCTTTTATCAGGCGCACTGCCTTTAAGGTAAGCAGCTCCGGATCTCCGGGGCCTACGCCGATTCCATATAATTTTCCAGTCATTTTTATCTCTCCCTGTGCCCTCAGGCCGTGATGTTTTTCATTGAGTATTTCTAATTCCATCAAAAAAACAGTATATCATAGAATATATTTTAGCGTCCATAGAATTTACTTTCTTGTATTATCTTTGTAATTTTTTAACCTTTTTTGGCATTCGCAAAGGAATTGTATCTGGCTGGAACGATGACGCGCTGCAATCCCCCGCCGACACAGATTGTGCGTTCCGGCTGCCGCAGCATTTATTGCCCCGGCTGACAAAAGTAATTGGAAAAAGCAGGGGCCCATGGTAAAATAAAAACAGGATCAATCGTGTAAAAAAAGCCGCCGGCATATAGGATTAGAATAGTTGAAATGGGGGATCAAAATGGAAACTAAGTATCTGGAATATATCATAACCATAGCAAAAGAACAGAACATGAGGAAAGCCGCCGATAAACTCTTTGTCTCCCAGTCTTCCCTCAGCCAGTATTTAAATAAGCTGGAAGACCAGGTAGGCGCGCCTCTTTTCTACCGCACAGCAAAGGGGCTGACGCTGACGCCTGCCGGCGAACTCTATGTGGAAACCGCTCAGACCGTGATGGGGCTGAAAAAGCGGCTTTATGATAATATTGCAAATTTGTCGTACCAGGAACATCTGGTCATAGGAACCACTTCTCAATGGGCAGTACGCCTTCTCACAAAGGTGATTCCCATTTTCAAAGAACGCTATCCCGGCATTATGCTGGAAATAACAGAAAGTTTTTCTCTTCCCATGAGACAGCGAATGGCTGATAAAGAAGTTGACTTTTGTCTTGCCACCACACTGGAAGCCGATGACTTTTTTAAGGAAACAAAGCTTTTAGGCATAGAGGAACTCTATCTGGCCGTACCAAAAAGCCATCATTTTTCGCTGCTCCATCCCAGTTTCAGCTACAGCGTTACCGCAGATGATTTAAAGGATTATTTTAGCAAAGACAATTTTCTTCTGACCCAAAAGGGGTCTTCCATGCAATTGTTAGCAGATACTCTGCTTAAAACGTCCGGGTTTCAGCCAAAAGTCTTTGGCTATATGGACAATATCCAGTCCATCTGCGGACTCATCTCCACCGGGGTCGGGGTTTCCTTTATCCCCAGCTCCTGCACAGATGAACTGAAGAACGTAAATCTGTACTCCCTCTCGCCCCGGTTAAAGCGTTACAATGTAATCAGCTTCCAGCCCCAGCTGATGGATCATCCGTCTGTCGCGTATCTGGCAGAGCTTTTGGAAACCCATTATGTGAAAACATGCTGAACCCCACAGCCTCATGCAGGGCCTGTGGGGTTCAGCATGTTTTCATATAACGGAATCTTTTATTTCTCTTTTATCTTTTTCTTTACATCCGACCGGAACGTCTTCCAGGCATCCTGGTGGTCCACAAAATACAGGGGACATTTTTTCTTCGTAACATCATAATGCCGGATCACATCTCCAGGGCCTAAGTCCAGTTCTTTACAGAGCCAGGATGTCAGTTTCACCAGTGATTCATAAGTTTCAGGTGTAAATTCTCCCGTTTCATCCGGGTGGCAGCATTCTATGGAAATGGTATCCGAATTTCTGTGATTGGATGCATAGGCCACTTCATCTAAAGGCATGCACTGGATGATCTCCCCCTCCATCCCGATAATAAAATTGCTGCTCACAGACACCTTATTATCCCCTGTCTGATCCGCCAGGCTGTCAAAATAGTTTCTGTTCTGCATGGCGGTTGTTCCCGGATTCCCCACATAATGCACGACAATCCCGTTGACCCGCTCCAGCTTTTTGCCCGGCCTGGAAAATTCATTTGGCCTGATGTAATTCTGCTCGATCCAGTCAGGTATGACGATCACATCCAAATCCTCCTGTTTCGGCTTTCGTATCAGCTCAACCAGCCAGACAATCCCCAATAGGATCAACAGGAAAATCCCTGCTAAAATGGCTATCAAAATTCTTCTTCTGCGCCGGAGACGTTTCAGTCTTTTTTGTCTCTGCTGCCGTATTTTCTTTTGTAATTCAATCTGTCTTTCTACCTCATCTTTTTCCACAAACTACCTCTTAATTATTCTGTCAAGATTTTTCGAACTTTTTCTTCTGTAATTTCACATGCTTTGGCAATCTCATCCACGCTTTTCCCCTGGGCATCCATACGCAAAACCATTTTAGTGATGGCTATTCCGCGCTCCAGGCCACACTCCAGGCCCCAGGCCTTTCCCCGCTCCAGCCCCTCTGCAACGCCTTTTGCAATTCCTTCCCTTAATTCGTCTGCGAATAGTTCTCTTATCGCATCACACATATATTTCGCCTCCTCTATCGTATCATGATTTGCTCTCATCAGTACATCCAGCTCTTTCCCATCTGTCAGATACTTCATAAGCTTCTGAGGGAAATGGGTGCATACAAATGTTATGGTAATCTCCTCCGGCGATATCTGGCAGACCTTCTCCGTATCCGCCTGATACAAACAGGCGTAGCCCAGCACCTTATAATAATCATTGATATTCAGGTAATCTTCGGGGCTCTTATATTCTATAATATTATATTCTCTAAAAATCTTTCCAATATTTTTATGTATCCGGCCGCCCTTTTTCACTTTTATAATCAGGACATCGATTAATAACGGCTTTATGCTTAGCTGCCGCATAAAAAGCAGGGTGCCACTATAGCAGTTGTGTTTTCATTTTTCTCTCCTTATTATATTATCTTTTTAGGGCAGAATCAAGCTTCATGGCATATCACCTCTTGTTTCACATAATCTGATTGGGTTTAATCAGTTTTCTTATCATCACTTATGGAAAATTTCGGCCGAAACGGCCAGAAAATTCGGCAGACTTTCCCTTTATCCATCAACCAGTTCTATCCCGGGTTAAAACCGGAAAAAAAGCGGAGTTGGCAAACTCCGCCTCTCCGCTTTATTTTAAAATCACCTTTTTCATTTCCTTTACAAAGCTGAAGATCAATACCCCTCCTGCAATCAGCAGAAAAACACAGGAGATCGGGCTGGTTACAAATGTTGAGAAATTGCCTTTTGAGTTCATCAGGGCTTTTCTCAGATAAGTCTCTACATTGCCTCCTAAAATAAATGCCAGAATAAACGGCGCTGCGGGAATTTTGAATTTTGACATCAGATAGCCTAAAATTCCAAAAAGGATCAGAGACTTTACATCGAATACATTTTTATTGGCCGCAAACGCACCTATTGCACAAAGTACCATAATAATGGGCATTAAAATATGTTTTGGTACCGTGAGAAGTCTTACAAATCCTCTGATACCCAGAAATTCCAGAGCCAACATGATGAAGTTAGCAATAATACATGCTGCAAAAATTGTATAAACCAGGTCAGGTCTGTTTGTGAACAGCAAAGGACCGGGTTGTAGTCCGTGAATCATGAAAGCGCCCAAAAGCATAGCGGTTACCCCGTCTCCGGGAATCCCCAGAGCCAGCAGAGGAATTAAAGCGCCTCCTATGGTGGCATTATTGGCAGTTTCGGAAGCCACAATTCCATCAATACATCCGGTTCCAAATTTCTCAGGATTTTTGGAACTGTTTTTGGCTGTAATATAGGACATGATTCCGGAAACGGAACCGCCGATTCCGGGCAGGATGCCGATTCCCAGACCCAAAAGGGAAGAACGGGCCGCATTGGGGATCTGGGATTTAAACTCGCTCATGGAAAAGCCAAAACCCTTAATCGGTTTTAATTCCATCGGTTTCATCCGGCTCATTTTCTTGACTTCCTCCGCCAGATTCAAAACCTCTGCCACGGCAAATATGCCGATCAGCGTGGGCAGGGTATCAAAACCGCTGCTAAGACTGTAAAATCCGAAGGTATAGCGGGGCACATTGTCTATTGGAGCCAGACCCACCATTGCAAGAAGCAGCCCCAGCATACCGGACAGTACTCCTTTTAATATGCTGTCGCCGGAGATCGTCGCTATCATGGTTAATGCGAATACGCAGACTGCGAAATTCTCCGCCGCCTGGAAATTCAGCGCCACCTTTGCGATGGGAGGCGCTAAAAAGCTGAGGGCTATAAAGGATACCAGACCCCCTATAAAAGAAAATACAATTCCCACCCCCAACGCCTTACCTGCTTCCCCCCTCCGGGCCATAGGAGAACCGTCAAAGCAGGTGGCAATGGACGAGGGTGTTCCGGGTATATTTAAAAGAATTGCTGCTATCAGTCCACCGGATACCGCGCCGATATACAGAGCCACCAAAAGGCACATTCCGGCGGACGGATCTAGTCCAAAGGTCATCGGCAGAAAAAGAGCTACTGCCATGACTGCTGAGAGGCCCGGGATCGATCCGAATACAATCCCCACCCCCACTCCAACTGCCATGAGAAGTAATACCATGGGATTTAATGCGGTCAGGATTCCCTGTCCAAGTAATGTTAATGATTTCATTCTTACCTCCGTTTCAAATCATTTCTTTGCGGAAAAACGGGCTGAATACGGCTTCAGTTTTCTTCTCTCATGTTTCCCTTATAGCAGGCCATGTGGCAGTATAATTCTAAATCCGTATACAAATATATAGTAAATAAGAAAAGAACAGGCCGTCCCGATTAAGATGTAATATGCCATATGTTTTTTATCCTGTTTTTCCTCCGGGGCCAGCATGTAGATTTGGATTGGAAGATATAGGATTGACATAATTAAAAATCCAACGATATCCATGAAGAGCACATATACAGAAAATGCAATAAGGCTGACGGACATCCGATTATACTCCGGCTCATCCTCCTTCGGCTCATTTAAATCTTCACCTTTGTACCGCAGTTTTAAGATGCCGGATATGATCTGCAAAACAGCAAATACCAGCATGATCACACAGATCAACTTTGGCATGAATTTTGAACCAATGGCCTGAGTGACCTGAATCACCGGCTCTGAAAAATTGCAGGCCAGAATAAGGCCGGCCCCTCCGAGAACCGTAAAAAAGATGCCCACGGCCAAATCTCCATACTTTTTAAACAGCATCAGTTCCCTCCTGTTCTATCGTCACAGGTGTTATAAGAGTTCCGTCCTGGTCAAATTCCAGCTCCTCCGGCTCACTTTCAATTACCATGTCATCACGCGCTTTCACTTCATCATAGTAAGCTTCGGACAGCATAATATGCTCAATATGAAGACTGTTGGGAATTCTCACAATCCGGACCCGTTTCTTATCGATTCCTATACAGGTTCTGATGCATACCTGAACTGCCTTTTTATCATCATCCATCACAAGCCCGATGCCGGCGGATTTAAACACAGTGCTGGTAATGCAGTTGGGATACATTTTTTCCCAATCCATCTTATCAAAAAGTCTTCTTGTGATGACGTCGGCGAGCCCTGTTCCCAGCGCATTTCCATGGGACATACTGCTTAAATCCAACATGCAGGTTCTCTGTACCTCCAGGCCGCCGGACGCACAATCTGTGCTGAAAGTTCCCGTGATGTTAGGATCGGTTCCGCTCCCGCTGTAGTTTTTGCCGATTTCATCAATAATCAGGACATCGCTTTTTCTCACCAGGATACAGGGCATGTTTTTCCCGGCTTCTTTAAGCAGTTCCGGTTCCCGTTCCAGAATATCCCATGGACTGACCACTTCAATCCGGCCTGTTTCATCGCACGCATTTTCAATGGCAGCTACTGCAAACAGGATATTGGCATGTTTCAAAATCACTTTTGCATGCATTTCAATGTTTATGGGCAGTTTCGACACTCCGTCTTCATGGCAGCGTTCTGCTCCTACCTGCTTGCCCAAGCCTACTGCCATCATTTTCAAAATGCCGCTTTCATATTTATACCGGAAGGAATTGTGGGGTTTTACGCGGCAGGATACGATGATGCCATCGGCTTCGGCCGCATACCTGTCTATCACCACTTCTTTGCCGTTTTCAGCAGTTCCCAGGGGAATCACCTCCATAGATGCCCTGATGGGGCACCCCATCCGCTCTTCGGTGATTCCAAAGCTTTCCAATATGTCCACCTGCCCCTGAGCCAGCGCGCCTCCGTGGCTCCCCATAGCTGGCACGATAAATGGATTTGCTCCCCGGCTTTTTACAAAATCTACAATTGTTTTGGTAATGATGTCCACATTAGCAATTCCACGGCTCCCCGCTGTGATAGCAATGCTCATGCCTTTTTTTATGTTCTCAGCCCCCGGTTCCCGTTCCAGCAGTTCTTTGAGAAGTTCAGGGATCTCCTCCGGCCGCACTGCTTTACGGGGGAATATCTGTCTGACACGGAACATCTTAGGAATCTCCACATCATTTATAAGTCTGTTTACATTTTCGCCCATACTATAATCCTCCTCAGGTCTTGGTTGTGAAATGCATAAAATGCACTGGGAGGTCCGTATACCAGCCGCCCAGCGCCGTATCTCTATTTCAGAGCTTCATAAGCTTGAACCATTTCATCGTACATTTTCAGGTTTTCATCAGGCGCTATGTAATCTACAACATATCCGACCTTCTCCATCTCTTCCACAGCCTTCGGATCTTCACATATCTTTTTCGTCGTCTCATCAATGACTTTCATAATATTTTCCGGCGTGTCTTTGGGAGCGAATAGGGTAAACTGGTATCCCGGGCACACGATATCGTATCCCTGTTCCACAAAGGTCGGAATATCCGGGAACTGTTCACATCGTTCTTTTGTGGGCACGCCCAGGCACAGGAAATCCCCGGAATCCACATAAGCCCCGGCTGTCGTATATGCATTCAGCATGATATCAAAGGCTCCGCCCAAAAGCCCCGGAACCTTTTCAGAATTGGAACCGCCATCTACGATCGCAAATTCCGCGCCGGTCGCCTGCTCTGTCGCAAGATACTGGTAATAGGTAGTAGAGCCCACTTCTGTTGCCACCGTCAGTTCACCCGGTTTTTCCTTAGCCGTATTTACAACATCATCAAATGTCTTCCAACCATAGGGATTGTCTGCCCTGACGAAGACACAGCAAGGCGCATCATATAAAAAATTCGGTCCCACTTCGAATCCGGTATGGTCGTAATCAGCCAGTCCCGCCAATTTATTCAGAATCGTTGTATTATGGTAGAATAATAAAGTGTATCCGTCTTTTTTAGCATCATATACCTGCTTTGTTCCGGTGGAACCGCCTCCGCCCGTCACATTACTGACTACCACCTGCTGTCCCAGAATCTCTGTGGCATATTTTGCCCATAGCCGGGCGGTCAGGTCGGTGCCGCCTCCTGCGCTGGACGGAACGATCAGGGTGATCGTCTCACTGGGATATGTTTTTTCTTTTGGTGAGCAGCCGCTCAAAAATGATGCGCATAACATTCCCGCCACACCTGCCGCTAAGATTCGTTTCCACATGTTTTTCATTCTCTTCTTCTCCTTTTCTCTTCCGTAATTTAAGCAAGTACCCCTACCTGCCATGGATCATATTCATTCACACCAACTCCTAATTCTTCACTCTTGCTCTTCTTCCCGGAAGCCACTGCCAGAATCTCTTCAAATATCTCCTGCCCCATCTCTTCTATGGTCTTTTCCCCGTCTATAATGCTCCCGCAGTTGATATCCATATCGCCCTGCATTTTTCGGTACATGGGCGTATTGCTGGCCAGCTTCACAGTAGGCGAAGGAACGGAACCAAAACAGGAACCGCGCCCTGTGGTAAATGCGATCAAAGTCGCTCCCGATGCGATTTCCCCGGTGACTGATACAGGATCAAATCCGGGGCTGTCCATCAGTACCAGGCCCTTTTCCGTTACCGGCTCCGCATATTCCAGCACCTGGTTCAGTGGGGTGCTGCCGCCCTTTTTTACACCGCCCAGGGATTTTTCAAGTACATTGGCCAGACCGCCTTTGTGGTTTCCCGGGCTCACTTTTCCATTGATCTGGGTATCCTTTCCTTTGTTGTATTCCAGCCACCAGTTGATCCGTTCCACTACCTTTAAGCCCACCTCAGGGGTTTTAGCCCTGCATGTCAGGGTGTGTTCCACTCCGAACAATTCGCTGATCTCAGCAAGAATAGCTGTTCCTCCATTTTTCACTAACAGATCCACTGCTTCTCCTAATGCCGGATTAGCGGAAAGACCGGAAAATCCGTCGCTGCCTCCGCACTGCAGACCAAGGACAATATGTTCGGCAGACACCGGCTGGCGGCTGATGTCATCGGCCTTTGGAAGCATAGTCTGAACCGCCCGGATTCCTGCTTCAACCGCAGCTTTTGTCCCTCCGATTTCCTGCATCACAATCCGGTAAAGCCTGTCGTTTTCCTTCAGGCCGCAGGCATCAAAGAATGCGTCGATATTATTGCGCTCACACCCCAGGGCCATAACGACAGTTCCATAGATATTGGGATTTCTTATATATCCAGCCATGGTTCTTCTGAGCATGTCCATAGGTTCGCCGGTCATCTCCATACCGCAGCCAATTCCCGTAATCAGTGGAATTACGCCGTCCACATTAGGATATTCTTTCATCCGCTCCTCAGTGAAGTAATCGGCCACTTTTTTCGCTGCTGTGGCCGCACAATTCCCGGCAATCAAAACCGCAATATAATTCCTGACCGCAACTCTGCCGTCACTGCGGACAATTCCCTGAAAAACGGCCCGCTCTCCTTCAGGGATCAGTTCCGCCGGACGGTAATCCCTGGAAAAAGCGTAGTCTTTTTCCACCTTATCAAAGCGTATATTGTGGCTGTGCATCATAGTTCCCGGCTCCGTATCTTCGGCCGCATAGCCGATTACCGTATTAAATTTGAGGATTTTTTCACCTTCCCTGATACGGCGGGATGCGATCTTATATCCTGCGGGAATTTTACCTTTGGTAGTAATTTGTTCTTCCGGAATTTCCACATTTTCATCGATATCACCGCAGGCTACTATTACATTGTCTTCTTCGCTCAAACGGATTGTGAGCATTTTTCTGCATTCCATTCTACTTTCCCTCCCTGTCTTATCTCACCTGCTCTAAATACGCTTTTCCTCCTGAAACCATATAATTGGAAACAGCCGTTACAATATATCTGGCCCCCCATTCCACCGCCTTCCTTGTAGACCGGGCGTCTCCCGCAAAAATACCAGCGGTCTTGCCCGAAGATACAATTTTCTCAACTGTTCTCTCCAACAGTTCCTGCACCTCAGGCTGATTGTAATCCGGCATTCCCATTGCTGCCGACAGATCTCCCGGGCCTACAAAAAGCACATCAATTCCCGGAACCTGCAGGATTTCATCCAAATGCTCAATCGCTTCTAGCGTTTCAATTTGGACAACTGTCAGCGTATTTTCATTAGCATCTTTTCTGAAGACCACCTTATCCCCGCACATCCCATAACCTGCAGCCCGGCAGTTGAATGACATTCCTCTCGTTCCCTCCGGAGGATATTTTGCCAGGCGGTAAACTTCCTTTGCCGTTTCCGCCGTGTTAACCAGAGGAATCTGAATGCCGTCGGCTCCCATATCCAGGGATTTTTGAATATGGGTATATGTAGCTTCCGTACATCGTACTACCGCAGATACCTGCTGGCAATGAGCCGCCCTGATCATCTCGTTTACCGTTTGGTTCTCCATGACTCCATGCTCATTATCAATGAGTATAAAATCAAAGCCTATCTTTGCTGTCAATTCAGCAATATCGCCTGAAGCAATGTTTACAAAGCATCCTATCAGAGGCTCTTTCTCCATTTTTTTCTTCCAATTATTTTTCATTCTTAGACCTCACCATTTTGTACATTATTTTATTAGTTTCCTTTTGTTTTTTGGATATTTATTACAAATCCTAGTTTTAGAATACCATCTCGCTTTATTATTGTAAAATACATATTTTAAATATTATTATAGTACTAAACTATAATAAGTTTAACTTCCATTTTTTTACAATTATTTATTTTATTAATTGCTTTTTAATTTTATATTGTGTTATTATAGTTATACACTATTATTACGGAGGTATCTTGTGAATTTCAAATATTTGAAGTATATTTTAGCCATTGCCGAATACAAGAATATATCCAAAGCCGCTAAAGCGCTCTACATCTCCCAGCCAACCCTCAGCCTCTATCTGTCAAATTTGGAAAAGGAACTGGGAATTCATTTATTTGTACATGGAAAGAAAGAAATGACGCTGACCTATGCGGGCCACCTCTACATTGAAGCGGCTCAGAAAATCATGAACATAAAAGATGAGTTGTATAAAGAACTGGACAACCTGGCTTCTAAAGAATCTAAAAGTCTGTCGGTGGGGATTATGCCTTTGACGGGAAGCGTAATGTTCTCCACCGTATTTCCTGAATTCAAACAGATTTACCCGGATTCCAGCATGCAGATATCGGAAGATATTTCAAAAATCCTGGAAAAACAGGTTATGGATGGCCAGATCAAACTCGCTGTGGTGGCTGCGGATTCTTCCGTCTGCCCGGATCTTCATTATTCCATCATCAAAGAAGAGGAATTTGTGATGACCATTTCTCCCAATCACCCTGCCTTCATAAGGCTTCCCCGGGATTTAGAGCGTGTGGATCTGAGCATTTTAAAGGACGCTTCTTTTATTCTGGCCCCATCCCCAACCATAAGGAGCAGGGTGGAAGCCGGAATTTTTGAGAGTTATGGGATAGAACCTGAGGTGATGTGCGAGATCAGCAATATAACTGCCATCAATCAAATGGTTTCCAACAACAACGGGATCGCGTTTGTTCCAAAAGGTTATATTGACAAGACTTCATCCAACTGCTATTTCCATCTCACCTGCCGTCCGGTCTGGAATCTGGCTGTTGTCTATAAAAAAGGCTATGTGCCAAATGGAGCGGAAAAGCAGTTTATCAACATGGTAACCGACTATTACCGGACCCATGATTCCTATCTGCCCGATCACACTGTAATGCTTAATTGAAACTAAACCCTTACGGAATAAAAAATGACGCCGTTGGACAGAGAGATTTCTCTCTTCCAACGGCGTCATTTTTTATCTGATCCTGCTTCATCCAAAGTTTTATTCCCGGTTCAGCATCACTTCTTCGCCATATTCCACAAACACTTCATCCAGCAGCTGGCTGCCCATTCTGGCAATGAAGCCTTCCTGGTCCATGTCTTTTAATGGCTGGATCTCCACATTTTTCACATCCCGCCTTCCCTTGACTAGAATGGTATCACCCCATTTTTTCATCAGGGAATATCTGGCGTCTTCATCTATGTAAATCACCCGTTTCCGGTTATCCGCCTCTTCATAGGGGCGCAGCACTCTCACACATTTTGCATCCATATTCTCTTCCTCCTTACACGTAATCGTATCTGCGTGGCACATCCATCAGCTTTTTCTGGGTCTTGTGGATGATAAAGCAGATCACGGCGCTGATTAAATAACCGACTGCATACGGGAAATTCATGGTGTTGGGGCCAAAGCCGAGGGCGGCCGCATGCATGAATCCGAAGAAGGAAAGCACAGACGCGATCAGCAGAGAATAAGCCGCCTTATCAAGCCTTCTGTCAATAATGAACACCACGGTTGCTCCCCACATGATGCTGGTTAATATAGCTCCGCTCCTCATGGCATAGACCCCATGCCAGGTCACGCCGTAGTCCAGCATCGCCTGGGAAAACTCGTCGCTGGAATTCATAGTCAGCGCTCCTTCAATGAAGATGCCGAAACTTCCGAGAGCATCCCGCACATAGGTGTACAGCACGTCGGCCACATGAGGAATCAGGGCTATGGCAACTGCCGCGCCGTGTCTTCTGGGCGTATCCGTAAATGACTGCACGATCATCAGCATAGCGCACCATAAGAAGGTGATGGAAGCGATAACAGCAGGCATCAGGGAGTTAAAGAATCCGTATACTCCAAATAATGCGGAAGCGCCGAACAACAGCCCTGTAACCCATGAGTATCCGATTCCCGTTCCGCTCTTTTTAAGTCCCGGATGGCCCAGCCACACGGTATTTGGAATGATACCGCCAAATAACGCAGAAAGCATGGTGCAGCACCCGTCGGCAATCTGGGCATGACCCACATTATATTCATCGCCGGCTGCAATAGAGGATTCCACATTGTCCATGGTTTCAATGAAGTTATACACTTCAATCGGAACAATGATTCCCAAATATGGCACGATCAGCTTAAAACCAGCCAATATATGTGCACCTGAGAAATAGGGCATCACAAATCCAATGGTGGAAGTATCGATATCCACGCGTCCCAGGCAGATTGCATAGACAACGCCGAACACGACGGATACCAGAAGCATTGGAATCTTTTTTTGAATACATAGCCTCCGATCAGGCCGATGATTGCGATCAGAAGCACCGGCAGTCCCAGAACCGGATCGTGGTACACTTCAAACAAGCCTACGGTAGCCATCCACACAAGCCCGATTCCGGCCACAGTTCCAAGCATTGCTGCCCTCGGCACTATTTTTCTGATAAATGGTCCTACCACGCCGCCCAGGGTTTCAATAGCCCCTCCTAAAAAGCAGGCTGCAACTGCCGCTGTCCAGCACTCTTCCGGGGCAAGGCCGGCATAGGACAGAGGATAAATCACACCGTACAGATATACGAACATGGCCGGTGTGGACACGCCTGACGGCAGTGCAGTCACATCTGTCCTGCCCGTCTTTTTAGCCAGATTCCATCCCATAACCGCATAGACAATGCCGCTGGCCATCAGGCCTATGGAAAGGCCCGGAACCACCCTTCCGTAAATGATATCGTCGCCCCAGCCAATCCCCTGAAGCGCATAGATGATAATAATATAATTAACCAGGTTTCCTACAAATGCATAAACTACTCCGCCCACATCTTCCCGTTTAAACAGGCTGACTTTATCTGTTTTCATCTCATTTTCTCCTTAGTCATCAAAGCTTAAAACTCAATCCCCATCTGCGCCAGTTCCATTTTCACTTCATCGTACATCTTCTGCCATCCTTCCACCGGTTCAATGGTTTCCATGTTATAGGATTCCTCAAAGCTCCGGCCGGGATTTCCGCCTTCCACGGTAAATACATGCTCGTATTTTTCCAGCAGTTTTAATACGATATCATTGGCCTGTTCACGGCTCATCCCCTGTCGGGCCACGGCTTTTCCAACTTCTCCCATCAGGCGCACTTCCAGGCCGGTTCCATTTGGAAGATTTCCATTGGCAGAGCCAACCCCTTCCAGATGACCGCCGCAGACGGACACCACGATGGAGTTCGCAGCCACTTCATATAGCAGTTCCTTTGTATAAGCCCCGCTGGACGGCCACAGATCGCATACGATGATGGCGGGAGCTTTTTTGGCAAATGTCTGGCAGAGGACAGCCTGAAGCCAGAGACATCCCCTGGCCGTGGTGGCAATATCACGGATATGGATCGGGTGGCAGAGATGGTAATCAGCCATATAAACGATATTGGCTGCCAGCATGGAAGCGATCATCACAACCGTCGCTCCCGGAGCGTCTCCGGCAAGGCCGCCCACCATGGTACAGGCCAGAGAAGCATTTCTCATTCCGTAATCCAGGGAATTCGCAGCTCTCACCAGGTTTCCATTGTCCACGATCAGCTCATTGAACATGGCTGTCAGATGGGAATCACATGGACGGAGGCGTTTTTCGCAGGATGCCGCCAAATCTCCCATCTCCGTAACTGCACTTTCAGCTGCCAATAGACCCATTCCCGGTCTTCCGGCTTCCGCCAGGGCCTTATGAAGATATTCCAGTTCCCTTCTGACCGCAATCAGCTCCGTGGGCGCGCCGCTTTTTACCTGATATCCGTCCACATCTACCAGGGAACCGCAGGTTAAAAGATCAATCACAGGCTCTTTTGCGGAACTTAAAATGATGGGATAATAGAGGCGTTCCGGCGTGGGACATCCCGGGTTGCCCGCCCATACCAGGGGTTCCCGGCGGTCTTCCACCTCTCTGGCAATTAAAGTGACCGCGTCTTTTCCTTCTCCCATCACTAAGGAAGTTTTCATATTTTTAATTCCCGCGTCTATTTCCTCTTCCGATAAAGAGATGATGCGGCCGGTGGACATATTGAAAACGCCGTTCTGGGCCAGGAATTTTTTGGCTGCTTCAAACATGTCATCGAACAATTTCTCATCGGTTGGGATGATTACCTGTTTGTCCCAGGTGAAATCATAGTCTTCCACCAGTTCGCGCACTCCGTCTACGATGTAATCCAGATCCCAGTCCTCTTTCGATACTTTTTCTCCCTCTTCCCCTCTTTGCCAGATGGAGAGATACTCTTTTGCTGTCATGTGTTTCCTCCTTTTTCTTTTGTAAGATTTATTTTTTTACATAAAGGGTGAAGGCATTTTCGAAAAAGCCTTGACGTTTTACTTTAAAACGTGAAGGCTTTTTCGAAAATGCCTTCACCCTTTATGTTAAATTAACCAAAAAGAAACAAAAAAAGAACAGGAAACCCAATTGAAATTTTAGAATTACAATCAGGCTTCCCGTCCTTTTATTCACTTGCAGAACTTTATCAATTAACTTGATTATAACACAAAGATAAAGTTTCTCAAGAAGGAAAACATTAATTAGTTATATTTTATTTTAAGCATTGTATATTAGTTCTTCTAATAATTTATCTCTATTACGGTCTCCGGCCTTTTCCGCCATCCTGCCGTCTTTCTCCCGCATCACGCTTCTGCTACGGTCCATTCTTTTGCCAGTTCCATCAACTGAGGCACATAAACGGACAGATCGATCTCATTTACCTTATTAATGGTCTGAACCCAGTCCGCAGGTACAGTTTCTATTCCTGAATAAGCTCCGGCCATAGCTCCGGCCATGGCTGCATTGGTATCGCAGTCACCGCCGAAATTCACGCAGTATTCGTTAACCAGCTTCACATCTCCTTTGCCGAGAACGAAAAGGGCTATGGCAACCGGTATGGAATCCGCTGCCAGATCCATTCCTGCATAAATGTCATAGAGATCCTTTAATGCCTGTTTTGGATTCTCCGCGCTCTTAACAATACTGCACGCATGGGCGATTCTCTTTGAAATAGACGGGGCACAGATTTTATTGCCGTAAGCCGCTCCCAGATCCGCAGCTTTCTGTGTCTCTTCCACAATCTTATCCAGATCCGTCTCTCCCATCAGGCACACCGCCACCCCTCTGGCAATGGCGGCAGCTGAAGACACGCAGACATCCGTATTGTGGGTTGGCATACAGGTCATGTACACGTCTTTTACCAGATCTTCACAGCTGGACTTTCTGAGGCCGTGGATGATTCCCACAGGGCTGATCCTCATGGCAGAACCGTTGGTATTGCCATTTATGCCTGAGGTGCGGATATCGGCGCCTGCCCGGATGGCTTTTAATGCACGCTCTGTGCTGGGGCCTAATGGGCTGGCGTATTTTCCTTTAACCCGGTCCGCCCATTTGATGATTTCTTCTACCACATCATGGGGAACCACTTTTTTGTGTCGGATAAAGGAATGCAGCAGTGCAAGAGCCTGTTCCGTGTCGTCGGTGTACTCTCCGGCCTTTAATCCGTCGTGGAAAATGTGTCCCGGCGCCGGAGGATAAAAAGTGTCAATCCACCCCCAGGTATCCTCTACCTGCTTCTGCGGATAAGTGGAAGACGGCACTCCCAAAGCGTCCCCTGAAGCCATACCGTAAAGGGAGCCTAAAACCCTGTTTTCTAACGTAATACTCATGTTCTCTACCTCCTGTAATCATTGACTTTTATTTATTTTTCTCTTATAATCAATTAATTAAGATTAAAAGAAAAGTGCGGTGAATATATGCATTCCATTGATAAAAACTCTCCTATCCCTGCCTATTATCAGGTATATAATGATCTGAAAAAACGTATCTCCATCCATGAATGGGCTGTTGGACAGCCGATTCCGTCCGAAGCAAAGCTGAACGACGAATATAAGGTCAGCCGCATCACCATCCGGCAGGCTTTAAAAGAGCTGGAGCGGGACGGTTTCATCAAACGCCAGCAGGGAAAACCGGCTGTTGTCAATGAGATACGCACTCCATTTGTCCATAATCTCAGCTATAATCTGGTGTCCAGCGAACGTTTTAACGCCGGAGGCCTGCAGTCCTATAACATTACGGCCGAGAAAGTTGAACAGTATGTGATCGAAGAGGCCTCGGCTGAAATCTGCGGCCCCCTTCAGATACCTGTGGGTTCTCCTGTTTTCTATTTTTCAAGGCTGTATCATTCTAACGGCAAGCCGGTTGCCCTTGGAAAATCCTGGATACCTTCTCATTTTGTCCCTGGGATTGAATCCATTGATATTCCCAACAACAAACTTTCCGCGACCCTGGCAAACGACTATAATCTGGTCGCTGCGGAAGTGGACGACACCATTGAAGTGACCCGCCCTACCCTGGAGGAAACCCATCTGCTGGACATCTCCCCGGATTCTCCTCTGATGCTGGTAAACGGCCTGTCCGTCCTGGCGGATCAGACGCCTCTGGAACTTTCCAGCACATTCTGGATCGGCAATGCGGTGCGATTTAAACTGACACTGAAAAATGTCGGCGGAACTTACCGCATTGATAATAAAATTTTATAAAAAGACCCTGACAGCCGGCAGAATTAAGGTTTGCCGGTTGCCAGGGCATTTTATTGCAGCTGTTCTTATCCTTCCATCACTTTCACATAAAACTTCCTCTTTCTCGGCCCGTCAAACTCCAGGAAAAAGATTCCCTGGGAACCTCCTAACAGAAGTTTTCCGTCCTCTACGATAAAGCACATCTCCACACCCATCAAAGAGGATTTCACATGCCCGGCAGCATCCTGAGGCGTATCATGCTGGTGTTTAAAATCCACCTTGGTAGGAATCAGACGGCAGATTTCATCCTGAAGATCCTCAAATCCTTTGGGATCCCAGAAAGAAGTCACAGTCATGGCTGCGGTGGTATGAGGATTGAACACCAGGCAGAGGCCGGATTTCACTCCGCTTTCCGAAACGGCTTCCTTTACCTGGTCGGTTATATTAATTACATCATTGTATTCAGTCTGTAAATCAAATTTTTTCAGCATAGCGGCCTCCTGTTAAATTATTACGATCTCACTGTTTTTTAGTCCCGCAGCACCCTGGCAGAATTCCCATGGACCGGCACAGCCGCGGCACTGTTTTTCATCATCCATCGCCATCAGATAGGCAGCCAGCAGACAAACCGGCACAAACTGGGTCAGCGGCATGCTGTAAGGAGTGCCCGGTTTCGGCACCCGGACATAATAGGCGTCCACTCCGAAATCTTCCTTCGTGCCGTCAGTTACGATCATCATTTTCCGTCCCATTCCGGCAGCCGCTTTTATCATCTCTTTTGTCCGGCTAAGTCCCGGATTGGTGGTATTGGCGATCACCACAGTCCCTATCTGATCTAAATTCTTCAGGAAGCAGTTTAAATGGAACCACTCTTCCGAATTGATATGCATGGAATACCTGCCTGTGGCTTCCAGCATCTTGGCATGGCCAAACCAGGCGGCCGCATAGTCAAATCCGGCTCCTATATAGTCAAATGCAGACAGATTCTTCCACGCCTCGGCGATCTCCAACACGGAAGCATCGATCTGAGGCATCATCTCAGCCAGAGCTTTTCCCTGATCCCTCACTTCATGGCGGTAAACAGATGCCTGATCCATCGGATATCTGCCTCTCACCTCGCCCATGCGGATGGCTAACAGTTCCAGCGCCATCAGGCAGACCATATAGGAACGGGTTCCCGGAGCGCTTTCAAACCGGGGGATTTCAAGCTGCAGAACTCTCTTCGCCTGCATGCCTACCGGAGATTCCGGCTTGCCGGTGATGGCCATGGTAAATGCCCCATATTTGTTGCACCTTTGAACCGCTTCCGACAGGCGGGCGGCTCCGCCGGAATTGCTGACTACGATCACGAGAGGGCTGAACGCATTTCCCGTCAAAAGCTTCTCCGGAGTATACCGGCAGAGCTCTAAAGCCGGAATTAAATCCACTTTAATGCCGGTCAGAATCTCGAATATTGGTTTCATGGCCATGGACGCCGCATAGGAATCCCCACATCCCGTTAAGATGATTCTCTGGCAGGAATAAATCTCCTGAAATGATAAAATACTTCTTGTTTTAGGCTCCAGATCCGCGTACTGCGCATCCATCAGTTCCGGCAGGCTCATGACCTGGCGCCTCATTGCATTGTCGTATGTAACGCTCATATTATTCCTCCTGCACTGCCGTTTCACCGGCATTTGTTTTATCTGCATCCGCTTTCGCCAGGGACAGAAGATACTGTCCCAATTCATAGCTGTACCTGAGGGCAGCCGGAATCACCTCATCCGGCACCGCCTGGGTATAGCGGTGGGTTTCATAGGTAAAATCACCCTCGTAGTCAATAGCTGCAAGGGCCTTCATAATCTCATTCCAATCCGTAGCGCCCATAAATGGCAGGATATGGTCGTCATTCTTCCCGTTATGGTCTGAAATGTGGGTGGCCTTCAGACGTTTTCCTATCAGGTTTAAGGCATCTGTCTGGCTCTGCTGCATGATGCTGGCGTGTTCCGCATCCCAGCAGATTCCCACATTATCATATGGAAGGGAATCCACCAGATCCACCAGTTCTTCCGCAGTGGTAGTATAGCGCCGTTTTGGCGAAATGTTCAGATCCCACAGGTTTTCTATGGCAATTCCCACCCCATGTTCCGCCGCCAGCTCAATCACTGGTTTAAAATACTCCAGCGCCTTTTGTTTGGAACTCTTTACCGGCGTTGCAGAATCAAAATCTGTTCCCGCATGGATGACCAGCCATTTGATATCCAAACGCCCGGCGGCCACGATCCCCCGGCGGATCAGCTCATCCAGGTACTCTCTGTCTTTTACGCCGGGATCACAATAGTTATAAAAATGTGAATGGCCCTGGGAAAATTCAATTCCCCATTTTTCTTTTTCCAAAATGGCCTCTTCCAGCCAATTCTCCCATCCCGTCTCCCGAAACGGGGTCTGGAACGTGGAAAAATCGTGAAAATTCATATCCAGCACCCGGTATCCGGCCTCTGCCAGCCGGCGGATGGAATCCGCCAGATCCTGCAGGGATGCTTCGTCAAATTGTTTGCGAGGCTGTTTGCGGTAGGCCTCCACCTTGGCGATGGGCAGCATAGTAACGCCGCTGCCTTCGGCGGCGGAGGCGGAGGAGAGGGGGGAAGTGTCGCCCAGGAGGGCGCCCAGGCCTTTGCCCAGGCCTTTTTGCATGGTCCTTGCCATAGAAACGCTCCTTTCCATGCGGTCAAATGAACAGAGAAGGCTCAGGATCGGGCTTGCGCGCCGTTTATTTGCAGAAATTCATCGGCCAGCGCAAGGTAAGCCTCGCTGCCGCGGCAGCTATGATCGTAAGCGGTGATGGGCTTTCCGAAGCTGGGCGCCTCGGACAGGCGCACCGTGCGGGGAATCACCGTGGCGTACACCTTGCCGGGAAAATAGCGCTTGACCTCTTCCGCCACCTGGTTGGCCAGATTGGTGCGTCCGTCGAACATGGTCAGCAGCACGCCCTCCAGCTCAATGCGGGGATTAAGAGAGCGCTTGACAATGCGCACTGTGTTCAGCAGATCGCTCAGCCCTTCCAGGGCGTAGTATTCGCCCTGCACAGGCACCAGGATGGTGTCCGCGGCGCAAAGGCCGTTCAGCGTCAGCAGCTCCAGGGAGGGAGGGCAGTCGATGAGAATGAAATCGTACCGGGGCGACAGCTCGTCCAAAGCGTCTTTCAGCAAAAACTCCCGGCGCTCCAGGCCGATCATTTCAATGCCGGCACCCGCCAAATTTTTGGAGGAGGGCAGTACGTCGCCCCATTTGGTATGAACGACGGTTTTTTCCACGTCAGCGCCGTTGATCAGCACGTCGTATACGCCGCCGGACAGCGTCTTGTCCACCCCCATGCCGGAAGTGGAGTTGGCCTGGGGGTCGAAATC
>JAGZXV010000325.1 GCA_018378255.1 Clostridiaceae bacterium
GGTACTGGAAGCTGCCGGCGGAAATGATACTTTCCAAACCGCATGGCAAATCGCCAGGCCTAACGCAGTTGTCTGCATCGTAGCCCTGTACGAAAAGGCCCAGTCTCTTCCGCTCCCTGATATGTACGGAAAGAACCTCATTTTCAAAACTGGGGGTGTGGATGCATCCCATTGTGAAGAAATACTGAAGCTGATTGAATCAGGGAAACTGGATACCAGCTGCCTGATCACCCACCGCACCTCTCTCCGGCATATTATGGAAGCCTATGAGGTGTTTGAGCATAAACTTGATCACGTGATAAAATATGCGATTACCATTTAATCCTATTTTAAACATGATATAATAGAAGCAACCAAACGTAACCTGGAAATTCAATCTTAAAGGAGGTAACTGCATGAAAGCAAAGCAAACTGTTCTGGTAAACACTTTTACCAATGGAATCCTGGACCCAGGCAGGGAAATGCTTGGACCTGTAATGGATGGCGGTAGAATTATGGTTAATACGGCAGCCGGCTGCTGGGGACCTATGATCACCCCTGAATTAAGAGGCGGCCACGAGGTTTCACAGCCGGTTTATGTAGAAGGGGCAAAACCGGGAGACGCCATCGCCGTTCGAATTGAAAAAATTCAGGTAACATCTGCTGCAACCGCATCAGGCAATGATAAGACCATCGAGAACCGGTTTATCGGAGATCCATTTGTGGCCCGAATCTGCCCCAATTGCCAAACGAAAAATCCGCCTTCCCACATTGAGGGAACCTGCCCGGACTGCGTCAGATGTGATCATTGCGGCGCTCCTGTGTCGCCATTTGCATTTACAAACGGTTATACCATTGTTTTTGATGAAAATAAAAAAATTGGATTGACAGTGGAAGAACAGGCTGCTTTAAAGATCGCTGAGGATGGAAGGCATTATATGCAGACCCCGGATCACTCCATTCAAAATCCCATCGTAGCTATGGCTCCGTCGGATCTTCCGGGAATTGCCACCAGGCTGAAACCATTTATCGGCCAGCTGGGTACCACTCCTGCCCGCCCTCTTCCGGATTCCCATAATGCCGGAGATTTTGGGGCATTTCTTCTGGGCGCTCCCCATGAATACTGCCAGACAGAAGAAACTTTGAAGGATAAAACGGACGGACACATGGACATTAACAAAGTCCGGGAAGGAGCCGTTCTTATTTGTCCGGTTAAGGTAGAGGGAGGCGGTATTTATGTAGGTGATGTCCATGCCCTTCAAGGAGAAGGCGAGATTGCCGGACATACCTGTGATGTCTCTGCAGCCGTTATCCTACAAGTTCATGTGATCCACGGTCTTGCAATCGACGGCCCTCTTCTGCTTCCCGTGTCAGAAGATGTTCCCTATCTTGCTAAACCGCTGACCGGGGATGAAATGCTTCTCGTTAAAAAAGAGGCTGAGAAATGGAATCAGACCTACATAGAAGATTCCGCCCCCATATCGGTAATCGGAACAGGAGCGAATCTGAATCTGGCAATTGACAATGGATTAAACCGCGCTTCCCAGCTTTTTGGCATGTCTGTTCCCGAAGTGCAGAACCGGGTAACTATATCAGGCGCCATAGAAATCGGCCGTGCTCCCGGAGTGGTGACAATTACCTTCAGGGTTCCGAAAGAGAAACTGGAAGTAACAGGGTTATGGAAATTTGTGCGCGATCAATATAATATGGAATAAACCCATACTCCTTAAAAAAAATTACAGCTAATCCCTTAGACCGGAAAACTCCGGCAGGAAAGAGACTGTAAAAACAGGCTGGTAACAGACCGTTTTTGCCGGAAACGCAGGTGGAAGGCAAAAGCGGTCTGTTCCCTTTTATCTACGAAGCCCTGCATCCCATCGCCTGCCGAACATCCAGTCTGGGTATATTTTTTCTTCCAGTCACCCCATAATGATCCATTGTGACTGTAATCGTAGTAAAAGGCAGCGGAATTTTATAATGATCCCATCGTTTGCTGAGACTGACCGCTCTGGAATAATCAACCCTCACCGCGATAAAATCTTTTTTTCCTTTTTCGGAAAGGTAAAATGCCAGAGTTTTTGGAATCCTTCTTGGCCCAAGAGGGCCGTCCATGGCTAAAGCCAGTGATTTACCTCTATCTTTTGCTGTATCGGTCAAATCCTCCATAAATTTTCTGCATCTGTTTCCGTCCGGCAGGCGGATTGCTTTTCCCCGGCAGCGTTTTAGAAGGTATTCGATATAGTCGCCTCTCACATCCGAAGTTACAATCACCGATATATCCTGGTCACCTGGGAATGTTTTTAATAGAAGGTTCATAATATAACTGTCTTCATGCCAAAATCCGATTACTGCTCCCAGTTCCAGTCCCTCAGGCATATCCGCATCCAGATGGACCGTTTTCTCAAGCAGTTTTAAATAAGCGTAATAAAGACGGCACAAACATGCCCTTCCCCATTCCTTCATATTCTTCCTCCTCTTTTTGTTCAATCATTTTGTAGTATTGATGCTCTGCCAGTTTTGCGATTCCATTGGACCTGAATCCCTCAGCGGTGCTTAAAGCCCCTTGGGATAGCGCCTGGTACAGCCTTTTCTCTCCCATCATTTTCTCAACTGCCGCCGCCCATGCAGTTTCATCTTCGATTGTCATATATCCGTTTACACCTTGTTTTACCACATCCGAAACACCGCTGGCCGCGACCGCCGTCACTGGGCATCCTGCTGCCATCGCTTCAAGAAGCACAATCCCCTGGGTCTCAGACTTTGATGCGAACAGAAAAGCGTCTGCCGCATTCAGATAATGGCGTACTTGTGTATTGGGCAGTTTCCCTGTAAAAACCACCTGTTCCTCTATCTCTAACTGTTTTGCCATCCGTTCTAAATTCTTTTTCTCCGTTCCGTCTCCGATTATCATGATCCTGAAACAGGCTCCGGCCCTCTCCTTCAGCCGGGCAGCTCCTCTCAGCAAAAATTCCAGATTTTTTTCTTTCTCGAGCCTTGCGGTGGTGGCAAAAAGCCATTTGTAACCATCCCTCAAATACTGCGCCCGGATCTGTCCGGAACGTTCCTGATTCATTTCAAAACTGGCATCATCCAAACCGGTGGGCAGCACGCTGATTCTGGTTTTTGTTCCCTGTTTCATTAAATAGTCTTTCATCATGCCGGTAGGCGCAAATATCAGGTCACATTGGTTGGTAAACGCCTCCATGCACTTGGGTACAATCTTATTTTTAACATACCTGGCTGCATGGTCGAAAGGATATATTCTGGCTTCCATCTCTCTGTAAATCTTAAAATAATGAAGATATTCTTCATACCGGGTATGATAGGTATA
>JAGZXV010000044.1 GCA_018378255.1 Clostridiaceae bacterium
ACGGGGGAACCAAACGATACAGGGTTCGTGTGGAAACCGTTTAGTGGAACTTAGGCTCCCAGTATGAAAAAGAGGCGGGCAGAAACTGAAAACCGAATCGGTTTCTGAGATGCCCCTGAACGGTAAAGTCATCAGGAGTTTACCGTGAATGGGCATCGGACCACCTCTTTTTTATGCTGGGAGCCTTAGTTCCACTTAACGGTTGGAATCAGATCCCTGTATCGTTTGGTTCCCCCGTTCCGGTTCCCGCCCTGGTTCTCCGCCATCCGCCCTCCCCACTTTCCAGCGTAACTTTCTCCCCTAAATTCCAATTATCCCCTCATTTCTTTTCCGCAATCTTATTTTCATCCCTCCACTGTCTCGGAGAAATCCCATAAGTTTTTTTGAAAGCCCTGGAAAAGTGCAATTGGCTTGGATAGCCGACCGCATTGCCGATATCCCCGATGGAAAGGCCTGTAAGCTTCAATAGTTCGGCCGCTTTTGTCATCCGGTAGCTGATTAAGAATTCCTGGGGGCTTTTTCCTACGGCGTCACGGAAGATCTTCCCAAAATAGCTTCGGTTCAGGTTGCAGAAAGCGGCGATATCCTCAATGGTGATATCATTCTGAAAATGTTGTTCAATAAAGGACATGGCTTCTCTGATATAAAAGTCCCGGATCTTGCCTCCCTGCAGCATTTTGCGGGAGGAAGAGGAACGGGTTAAATAGTCTAAAAATAAGTACAGGTGTCCGATCAGATGAAATGGAGACTGGCCGGAATGCTGTGCGATGTAGAGCATTTCATTTTTTAATTCCAGGCTCAAATCCTTTGCGTTGGAGCGGTAGATGGGCGCGTCCATGGTAAGGCCGGCCAGTTCCAGGGCCTCTTTTACACGCAGGCCGTCGAATTCCACCCAGGCGTATTCCCATGGATGAGTTTCATCTGCGAAGTAGGTGTTGATCTGTTTGGGAAATATCATGAAGCCTTGTCCGCTTTTGATCTGAAAGGTTCTGGTATTTCCAGAGGAATCGTTGGAAAGAAGGGTTCCTGTGCCGGAAATGACATAGTGAAACAAATAATGGTTTCTGGCATAGGGCCCATAGGAATGGAGGGGGTCACACTGCTCCCAGCCATATTGGTACAGCCCCAGATCTACGAAGTTTTCATTGGGAAAAATGGAAAATAACAGATTCTCACTCATGAAAAAACACCTCCTTAAAAAGCATTATATACCAAAATGCTAGGCGACTTCAACTGAAATGAAGAAAAATAGCATTTGGGTATATATCTGCCAATATCCATGCATTTACTATGCGAAATAGTAATGTTATGATTAGTTTAACAACAAGGAAATCTGATAAAACAGGAAAAAAAGAGATTAATGGGAGGGATATAATGCAAAAACTTATCAAAAAGAGTGTTGCGGCTGGTTTGGGGATTATGATGATGGCAGCGTCGTTTACCGGCTGCAGCTCCCCACAACAGGCGGATGGTAAGACGAGGCTTACATTTCAAATCTGGGATACGGCACAGAGAGAAGGAATGCAGGCGGTTATAGATGCTTATTCTAAAGACAATCCGAATGTGAACATTCAGCTTCAGGTAACCAGTTGGGATGAATACTGGACCAAATTGGAGGCGGCAGCGGAATCCGGCCAGCTCCCGGATATTTTCTGGATGCATACCAATGAGATTTTAAAATATGCGGATTACGGAATGCTTGCGGATTTAACCGATTTATATGCCGGCGAAAATCCAAACTATTATACGGATCATTTTTCAGAGATTGCCTTGAATAATTCAAGAGGAAGCGACGGTAGAATTTACGGAGTTCCAAAAGATAAGGATACCGTATGCTTGGTATATAACAAGGAAATGTTCGATGCGGCCGGTGTATCTTACCCGGATGACGGCTGGACCTGGGATGACCTGGTGTCCGCTTCGGAAAATATCTATGAAAAGACTGGAAAATACGGCTATATGGCTTATTCGGATGAGCAGCTCGGATACTGGAACTTCGTATATCAGGCAGGTGGACAGATCCTGACAGAGGATAAAACAAAGGGAGATTTCTTAAATCCGGCTACGAAGAAAGGAATGGAATTTTACATAGGATTACAGGATTATGACTGGTGCCCGGACCAGAATTATTTTGCGGAAACCAATCCGGGAACTGCATTTTTTTCAGAACAGGGTGCCATGTATCTGGAAGGTAACTGGAATCTGATGTCCTCTTTGGAAAACAACAAGGACATGACTGGAAAATGGGATGTTGCAGTGCTTCCCAAATGTCCTGATCCGCTGAAAGGCGATGGGAGAGCCACTATTTCCAATAACCTCTGTTATGCGACGGGAGCCCGCGGAAAGAATTTGGAGGAGGCCAAAAAGTTTCTCAAATTCCTGGGTTCAGAAGAGGGGCAGAGGGTTCAGGGAGAATCCGGCGCGGCAATACCGGCCCATGAGGGATTAGAGTATACCTGGATCAATGTGTTTGACGGAAAACTCAGCGTACAGAACTGTGTGGATATGTTTGAATATGGAGTACAGAGTGTGAATAACGCCTCAAGGCCCAATTGGAAATCCAGGGTTAACGATTTAATCCTCAAAATTTATTCAAAAGAAGTGACACTGGATCAGGGACTGGAAGCGATGCAGAAAGCGGTGGATGAAGCAGGCGCTCCGTAAAGGATCAAATGGCAGATGTGACGATTTAAGAGGCCGCCGGCAGCGGCAGTATGAGAGGAAGAGGGAAAATGGGAAAGAAGAAAGGTTTTACAGAAGATATGAAATGGGGCTATTTGCTGGTGGCGCCGACAATTATCGGGTTGATCATACTGAATGTGTATCCGTTTATTAAGACTTTGATACTCAGTTTTTCGACAACTCATCCATTTGGCATCTATGAACTGAGCGGGGCAGGAAATTATGTGAGGATGTTCCAGAGCCAGGAATTTTGGAAAGCGACATGGAATTCCATTTATTTCTGCATCCTGACTGTTCCGCTCGGGGTATTCACAGCCCTGATAACGGCAGTGCTTCTCAACGCTAAGATAAAGGGAAAGACCATGTTTAGGGCTGTATATTTCCTGCCCATGGTTGTGGCGCCGGCGGCAGTCGCAATGGTGTGGAAATGGATTTTTAACTCTGAATACGGAATTATTAACCAGATTCTGGGCATTCATGTTAACTGGACTACCAACCCCAATATTGTGCTGATTTCCTGTGCGGTTGTGGCGATCTGGAGTGCGGTTGGATATGATGCGGTTCTTCTGCTTTCCGGTATCCAGAATATTTCAAAAAGTTATTATGAAGCTGCCGGACTGGACGGTGCTTCCAAAATACAGCAGTTCATGCACATCACCCTGCCGATGATTTCCCCAACCTTATTTGTGGTTCTCATCATGAGGCTGATGGCATCCTTAAAGGTATATGACCTGATCTACATGATGGTGGATCAAACGAATCCGGCGCTGACGAGCGCTCAGTCTTTGATGTATCTGTTCTATCGTGAATCGTTTGTGGCCGGAAACCGGGGGTATGCATCCGCGATTGTCGTGTGGACCGTATTGTTGATCGGCATCGTAACCGCCCTTCAGTTCTGGGGACAGAAAAAATGGGTTAATTACGAGGTATAGAAGGAGGAGAAAATCGGATGGGTTCTTTAAATACAAATAAAAAGGTTACGGCAGCATTGATCTATACAGCGCTGGCCGCAGGAGCAGTGCTGATGATATTTCCTTTCTTATGGATGCTCCTCACCAGTTTTAAGACCATTGGTGAGAGCATGAGGATTCCGCCCGCCATTTTACCGGAAAAATGGCTTTCAGAAAATTATACGAGAGCGCTTACCAGCCTTCCGTTTATAAAACTATACATCAATACGGCATTGCTGATTCTGTTCCGCGTGCTTTGCGCTCTGGCATTTTCCTCAGCAGCAGGATATGCGTTTGCCAAATTGAGTTTTCCGGGTAAAAATGCGCTGTTTACCCTTGTGATTGTACAGATGATGCTTCCGTCCCAGATTTTCATCATCCCACAGTATCAGATGCTGGCAAAGCTTGGGCTTACAAACTCCATTTTTGCTCTGGTATTTCCGGGATTAGTCAGCGCGTTCGGCACTTTTTTCCTCCGTCAGTCCTATATGGGCATTCCGGATGAACTGGGTGAGGCGGCTTATCTGGACGGATGTAACCGCTGGCAGACTTTCATAAAGGTCATGATGCCGCTCACGAAATCTTCTATGGCCGCATTAACCATATTTACCGCAGTATTTGCTTATGCAGACCTGATGTGGCCTCTGATTGCCAACACGGACTTGGGAAAAATGACATTATCTGCGGGGTTATCAACCCTGAGAGGACAATTTACAACCAATTATCCCGTGCTGATGGCGGGTTCGATGCTGGCAATGATCCCCATGGTGATCCTGTATCTTGTCTTCCAGAAGCAGTTCATTGAAGGGATAGCCATGACTGGCGGAAAATAAAGCGTATTTACAGCCTGCCGGAGGTGAATTCTTCTGACAGGCTGTGAGCGGTTATTAATATAAAGAACGGAGATAAAAATATGGCTGTTAAGTTTGATAAAGAAAAAAAGATATTTACCCTGCATACGGATAACACCACCTATCAGGCTCAGGTTGATCAATATGGTTTTCTTCTTCACCTGTATTACGGAAGCCGGACAAATGGCTCGATGGACTATCTGTTAACCCATTATGACCGGGGATTTTCCGGCAATCCCTATGATGCGGGTGATGACCGCACGTATTCCATGGACACCCTTCCCCAGGAGTATCCATGTCAGGGAAATGGAGATTTCCGGAGCCCCTGTCTGGTGATAAAGAACGGAAATCATACCTGCAGCTGTGACCTGAGATATCAGGGCCATGAGATAAAAAACGGCAAATATGGGATTAAAGGACTTCCTGCCGTATATGCGGAAGAAAATGAGGCCCAAACTCTGGAAATCTGTTTGGAAGACCCGGTTACGAAAGTCAGGGTTATCCTGTTATATGGCGTGCTTCCTGAATACGATGTGATCACCAGGAGCGTAACAGTTATAAATGGAGGATCAGATCCCGTAACACTGGAAAAAATACAGACCGCATGCCTGGACTTTGTCTCAGGTGATTATGACCTGATCCAGTTTTATGGAAGACATGCGATGGAACGCAATATGCAGAGGACGCCCATCGCCCATGGAGCCCAGGTGATCGGAAGCAGGAGGGGCACGTCCAGCCATCAGTATAATCCGTTTATGATAATCGCCGGAAAGGGGACCGACGAAGACCACGGAAGCTGTTATGGCATGTCTTTTGTATACAGTGGAAATTTTAAAGGGGAAGCGGAAAAAGACCAGTTTAACCAGACCCGCGTCAGTATGGGACTTCAGGATGAATTATTCGAATATATGCTATTGCCGGGAGAGATTTTTGAGGCCCCGGAAGTGGTGCTCTCCTATTCCAGGAAGGGATTATCCGCCCTGTCCCGCAATTATCACAGAGTTTACCGCCAGCATTTGTGCAGGGGGAAGTATAAAACGATTCCAAGACCGGTTCTGTTAAACAACTGGGAAGCTACATATTTTGATTTTACAGGCGATAAGATCTATGAAATCGCAAAACAGGCATCGGAGCTGGGCGTCGAGATGCTGGTTTTGGATGACGGCTGGTTCGGAAAAAGGGACTCGGATTTTAGCGGACTGGGCGACTGGTCAGTAAATGAAGCCAAACTGGGCGGAACTCTTAACAGTCTGGTAACCCGGATTAACAGTCTGGGGATGAAATTTGGTATCTGGGTGGAACCGGAAATGGTATCTGAAGACAGCGAATTGTACCGGGCCCATCCCGACTGGGCATTTACCATACCAGGCAGAAAACCGGTGAGAAGCAGATCCCAGCTGGTACTGGATTTTTCCAGGCCTCAGGTGGTGGACCATGTGTTTGGCCAGATCAGCCAGGTATTGGACAGCGCCAATATTGAATATGTGAAATGGGATATGAACCGGAGCATTACGGATGTATATTCTGCCATGGCCAGAAAAAACGGTCAGGGAGAGGTGCTTCACCGCTATATGCTGGGAGTGTATGACTTTCTGGAACGGCTCTGTAAAAGGTATCCGAATCTTTTGATAGAAGGCTGCAGCGGCGGCGGCGGCCGGTTTGATGCGGGAATGCTTTACTATACGCCGCAGATCTGGTGCAGTGATAATACGGATGCCATAGACCGGATCAGAATCCAGTACGGAACTTCTTTTGGCTATCCTGTTTCGGCAGTGGGATCTCATGTCTCGGCTGTGCCCAATCATCAGACCGGCAGAACCACACCCATGAAGACCAGGGGAGTGGTGGCTATGGCAGGCAGTTTCGGCTATGAGCTGGACTTAAATAAGATTACCGATGAGGATAAGGCCTGTGTGAAGAATCAGATCCGGGAATACCATAATGATTGGCACCTGATCCATAACGGAAACTATTATCGTTTGACCAGCCCATTTGAAGATATGGAGACGGCTGCCTGGGAGTTTATCAGCGAAGACAAGGGCGAAGTGCTGTTAAATGTGGTCACACTGGACAGCCATGGTAATAATCCGGTATCCTATATCAGGTTAAAAGGGCTCGACGAAGCCGGTGTTTATCACTGTGAAGCCGATGGAAAACTTTACTGCGGGGCGGCCCTGATGGAAGCCGGAATACCGGTCCCGGCAATGGAGGGAGAGTATCAGGCCTGGCAGATGCATTTAAAAATCTGGAACTGACAGATTCATTGTACCGGCGTATAGTCTTTCCCGCCCGGGTGATGATAATTGAAAACAGCATTGCATAAAAATAAGGTTCTTTTTCAGGAAACGGCTGGAAAAGAGCCTTATTTTTGTATAGCCGATGGAGGTTAGGAGGAAAAAGCAGAAAATTTCACGATTGAAGTCATCTCTGATTTTGATTATAATAAAAGGAGAATTTTATAAGGGAGAAACCTATTACATGAAATCTAAACTAAAAAATGTAACAGCGATGCTGATATTCGGAAGCATCGGTTTGTTTGTAAAATCAATCCATCTGTCCTCCAGCGAGATCGCCCTGGCCCGTGGAGTGATTGGAACGGCCGTCCTTTTGACGGCAGGCTTTTTGCTGAAATATAAAATTTCCATCCAGGCGCTGAAACGAAATTTCTGGCTCTTAATTGCATCAGGCGCGGCCATCGGATTTAACTGGATCTGTCTGTTCGAGGCATATAAGTATACTACGATTTCCACCGCCACCCTTTGCTATTATCTGGCCCCTGTTTTTGTAGTAGCTCTTTCTCCTTTTCTGTTAAAGGAAAGATTGACCCTGTCCAAAGGACTGTGTATAGCATTGTCTTTATTCGGTATGGCATTAGTGGCGGATGTGTTTGGAAGTTACGAGAAAAGCCCTGATAATATTATTGGAATAATGTTCGGTATATCGGCGGCGGTTCTCTACGCAGGCGTTGTTTTGATCAATAAATTCTTTAAGGGAATTACCGCTATGGAATCCACGACAGCCCAGCTGGGAGTCGCTTCCGCCGTCCTGCTTCCTTATGTGCTGCTGACCGAAACTATATCAGCCATTACAGCTGATCCGGGCTCTGTTTTCATGCTGGTAGTGGTGGGCGTCGTACATACCGGATTTGCGTATTTGATTTATTTTTCTTCCGTCAGCGAGTTAAAGGGCCAGACGGTTGCACTTTTCAGCTATATAGACCCTATCACTGCTATTTTGCTGTCAGCTTTGGTTTTGGGGGAGAAGATGAATCTGCTTCAGGCCGTCGGGGCGGTGCTGATTCTGGGCTCCACTCTATTCAGCGAACTGGCAGGAAACAGAAAAACGCCTTTGCAGCACTCTGTAAATAACAGCTGATTTTTCCTGGTACCCTCTGTTCGTGCCTGTACAGCAAAACGATTTGGGATGTCTGTACGATGGCAGGACTGAGCAGTGTTTTAGGAAAAAACAAGTGGATCGGTTGTCTTTTTTTCTGTTCCGGTATATACTTATCAATGAATGAAATTATCACGAATTACAGGAGTGTAATAATAATGAGTAAAGTAAGAACAAGATACGCGCCAAGCCCTACAGGGAGAATGCATGTAGGAAATTTGAGAACTGCATTATATGCTTATTTGATTGCAAAACATGAAGGGGGAGATTTTCTTCTCCGTATTGAAGATACCGACCAGGAACGCTATGTGGAGGGCGCTACGGAGATCATCTACAGAACCCTGGAGAAGACAGGTCTGATTCATGATGAAGGCCCGGATAAAGACGGAGGTGTGGGCCCTTACGTACAGAGTGAGCGCCAGGCAGCTGGTATCTATCTGGAGTATGCTAAAAAATTGATTGAAAAGGGAGAAGCTTACTATTGCTTCTGTACCCAGGAGCGCCTTGATTCCCTGAAACAGACTGTAGAAGGACAGGAGATCATGACCTATGATAAACATTGTCTGCACCTGTCAAAAGAAGAAATTGAAGCCAACCTGGCTGCGGGAATGCCTTATGTAATCCGTCAGAACAATCCTACAGAAGGAACAACCACGTTCCATGATGAAATATACGGCGATATTACGGTTGACAATTCGGAACTGGATGATATGGTTCTGATCAAATCAGACGGATATCCCACCTATAATTTTGCCAATGTTGTGGACGACCATCTGATGGGAATCACTCATGTGGTGCGCGGCAATGAATACCTTTCATCATCACCGAAATACAACCGTCTCTACGATGCGTTTGGATGGGAAGTGCCGGTTTATGTCCACTGCCCTCTCATTACCAATGAAGAGCATAAAAAATTGAGCAAGAGAAGCGGTCATTCTTCTTATGAAGATCTGATTGACCAGGGCTTCCTATCAGAGGCAGTTGTGAACTACGTTGCTCTGTTGGGGTGGTCGCCGGAGGATAACCGGGAGATTTTTTCTTTAGAGGAATTGATAAAGGCATTCAATTACAGGAACATGAGCAAGTCACCAGCCGTATTCGATGTTACAAAGTTAAAATGGATGAACAGCGAGTATATGAAATCCATGGAATTTGATAAATTCTTTGAGATGGCAAAACCTTATTTACAAAAAGTGATCACAAAGGATCTGGATCTGAAGAAGATCGCAGCTATGGTGAAGACAAGAATTGAGGTCTTCCCCGATATTGAAGGGCATGTTGACTTCTTTGAAGCCCTTCCGGAGTATGATATTTCAATGTATACCCATAAAAAGATGAAGACCAATGGAGAAAGCTCTTTAGAAGTACTGACGGAGATTCTTCCACTTCTGGAAGCACAGGAAGATTACAGCAACGATGCCTTATATGCTGTTTTAGCCAAGTATGTGGAGGAGAAAGGCTGTAAGACTGGTTTCGTAATGTGGCCGGTACGTACCGCAGTGTCGGGAAAACAGATGACTCCGGCAGGAGCTACGGAGATTATGGAAGTGCTTGGGAAAGAAGAGTCTTTAGCCAGAATCAGAAAAGGAATCGAATTGTTAAGTGCTTAATCAGGATAATACACAGAACTTAAAAAATAATAATCAAAAATCGACCCTGGATGCGCGCCAGATGCAGGCGGTAAGGCATTTCCAGGGTCCTTGCCTTATTATCGCCTCACCGGGATCCGGAAAAACAACAGTCATCACCCACAGAACCAGACAGCTGATTGAAGAATGCGGCGTGAACCCGTCTAATATTTTGGTAATCACATTTACAAAGGCAGCGGCCGGGGAGATGAAAGACCGGTTCAACCGTCTGACACAGAATCAGGGATATCCGGTCAGCTTCGGCACTTTCCACGCCATATTTTTCCGTATTTTAAAATATGCTTACCGCTATGATGCGTCCAGCATTGTCCGTGAAGAACAGAGAATCCGGTATATTAAAGAATTAATTGATAAGGAAGACTTGGAGATTGAAGATGAAAATGAGTTCATCTCCGCCATTCTCTCAGAGATCAGCGCTGTGAAGGGTGAGATGATAAAACTGGACTACTACTATTCCAAAAACTGCCCGGAAGAGGTTTTCAAACGGTTATACGACGGATATGAGGCAAAGATGCGCCGGGCGAACCTGATCGATTTTGATGATATGATGGTCATGTGCTATGAGCTGTTTACACAGAGAAAAGACATTTTACAGGCATGGCAGAAGAAATACCAGTACATACTAATTGATGAGTTCCAGGATATCAATAAAGTTCAGTATGAGATTGTAAAAATGCTGGCGGCGCCGGAGAACAATCTGTTTATAGTCGGTGACGATGACCAGTCCATTTACCGATTCCGGGGAGCCAGGCCGGAGATCATGCTGGGCTTTGAAAAGGACTATCCCGGCACAAAAAAGATCATACTGAATGTCAATTACAGATGCTGCAGACCCATTGTTGAGGCGGCCGACCGCCTGATCCGGTGCAATAAAGTCCGTTTCCCCAAAGATATTGACATGAAAAAGCAGACCGGAAAACCCGTTGTGACCAAACGGTGGGAAACTCCCCGGGATGAAACCCTTGGAATCGTAAAAGAAATCCAGGATTATATAGCGGGGGGATATGAGATGACGGATATAGCGGTGTTATTCCGCACCAGTTTGGAGCCCCGGCTTTTGATTGAAAAATGTATGGAATACAACATTCCGTTCCGGATGAAGGATTCTCTGCCGAATCTGTACAATCATTGGATATCCCAGAACATTTTAAATTATATAAAAATTGCCGCCGGAAGTCTGGAACGGAGCCGTGTTCTGCAGGTTATCAACCGTCCAAACCGTTACATCAGCCGGGATTCCATGGAGATGCCTGTTGTGTCATGGGAGGCTGTCAAGTCTTACTATCAGGATAAAGGCTGGATGGTGGAGCGGATCGAACAGCTGGAGTATGATCTTAAAATGATAAGAAAGATGGCGCCCACGGCAGCAGTTAACTACATCAGAAAAGCGGTAGGCTATGATGAGTATCTGAAAGAGTATGCGGAATTCAGGCGTATGAAACCGGAAGAACTGTACGAAGTGGCGGACCAGCTTCAGGAGAGTGCGGCCGGTTTTAAAACATTTGACGATTGGGCGGCGCATATAAAGGAATATGGGGAACAATTGGTGCTGCAGGCGCAGCAGAGAGAAGCCTCTGTGGACGGCATTACGCTTATGACGATGCATGCCTCTAAGGGACTGGAATTTAAGATTGTTTATATTCTGGATGCCAATGAGGGAATTACACCCCATCAAAAGGCGGTTTTGGATGCAGATATAGAGGAAGAACGGAGAATGTTCTATGTGGCAATGACGAGGGCAAAGGAGCGGCTCCATATATATTATGTGAAAGAACGGTATGGCAAAAAGCAGGATGTATCCAGATTTATAGAGGAATACACAAACCAGGAGGAGTAGAGGATGGCAGGATGTGTTCAGGTATACTGCGGAGACGGCAAGGGAAAGACTACCGCCTCCATTGGTCTTAGCATCAGAGCGGCGGGAAGAGGAAAAAAGGTGGTCATTGCCCGCTTTTTGAAAACAGATGATTCAGGGGAAGTCGGGATTTTGAAGCAGGTTCCGGGCATCCGGGTTCTGCCCTGTGAAAAAACATTTGGCTTTTTCTTTCAGATGACCGGGGAGGACAAAAAAGAGGCGGCTGACTATTACAGCAGCCTGCTGGAAAAAGCATTTTTAATGGCTTATGAAATGAAAGACGGGCTGCTGGTATTAGACGAGATTATGGCGGCCTGCAATTATAAGCTGGTTTCCGAAGCTCGTCTGCTTGAGCTGTTAAAGGGCCGGCCGGCTGAGTTAGAAGTGGTTTTGACCGGCAGGAATCCATCAGAAGCGGTTATGGAAGCAGCGGATTATATCTCTGAGATTCATAAGGTAAAACATCCTTTTGATGCCGGAGTTGCGGCAAGAGAAGGGATCGAATATTAGAGCTGCATATTTTGCTTGCATTTTGTCCTATTGTCTGGTAGAGTGAATCTGAAAAAGTGATATTACACTATAAAGAAAAGTGAGGTATTTAAACATGGGTAGCAAGGAAATCATCCCGGAAGAACCACAAGAAGAGATGACCGTAACACTGACATTGGATGACGGCTCAGAAGTGGAATGTATTGTACTGACAATCTTTGAAGCCGGTAATAAAGATTATATCGCACTTCTTCCTACAGAAGGCGCTGAATCAGAAGAAGGAGAAGTATATCTGTACCGTTATTCTGAAAATGAAAACGGCGAACCTGAATTAGAGAATATCGAGGATGACGATGAATATGAGATCGTTGCAGATGCCTTTGATGAACTGCTGGATGAGCAGGAATATGACGAATTAGTGGAAGATGAGGAAGAATAAATCCTAATCCAGCCATATGTGGCTGGAAGTCATCGGAAAACGGTGCGGGCGGGAGATGAGCGGACAGCAGTTTGCTTGTTTTTCGCCCGCACCGCTTTCTGCTGTTTTCCATCTCGCCGCCAGAAGTCTGCCTAATGAACAAATTCTTGAAAATTACATGAGATTATGGTATGGTAGATTTATATTATATTCATTATGAAAATAAAAAGGGGATCGTAGTAAAAGATGGATATGTTGAAAATCCAGAAAAAGGGAAAAGCACAGATAAAATCCCAGAACCGGGTGCGGGTGTTCCGGGAGATTTTAAAAAGAAACGGGATATCCAGAAGCCAGCTGGAAAAGCTTTTGTCACTGTCGGCGCCTTCTGTGACCAGAGTGGTGGAGGACCTGATAAAGGCGGGATTGATTTGCGAAGAAGGTACAGAGCAGACATTTGTAGGCCGGCGCCCTATCCTCTTAAATGTTAAGAAGAATGCTTATTACAGCATAGGAATCAATATGAGCAATACCAAGCTCTATATCTGTATCACTAATTTGGGAGATGAGACAATCTATGCGGATAAGGCGGAGATAGACGGGCTGAAAAGCGGCGGTGAACTGCTGGCGGTCATGGATGAATGTGTGGATAAAGCGATGAAGACGGCTGGAATTAAAGAAGAACAAGTGCTGGCCGTAGGTGTGGCCTCACGGGGAACCGTGAACAGGGAACGTGGTTCTTTGGTGAGATTTGTCCAGGATCAGGAGGAAATCGGGATTAAGGAACACTTAAAAGAGAGATTTGACTGTCATATCCTGGTGGAAAACAATGTTACCGTGGATTTGAAATATGAATATATGGGACGGGTGGAACCGAATCATGACCTGGTCTATATCTTTGTGGATGAAGGCGTGGGCGGCAGCATCATCTGCAATGGGGAAGTGGTCAGCGGAGAACACAATATGGCCAGCAGATTTGCCCACATGCTGGTGGTTCCGGGGGGAGCGCTGTGTAACTGCGGAAAGCGCGGGCACCTGGAAGGATATGTTTCAAAGCTTGCAATTGAAGCGGAGTACAAGCTGGTAAAGGAACTGGAGAATACCGTTTCTCTGGAAGAAATCTGCAGAAAGGCCAATGAAGGGGAAGAGGATGCCAGGCAGATTCTGGATCAGGCGCTGGATAAATTGGCGGTTGCGGTGACCCAGCTGCTATTGATCCTGAATCCTGGGACAATTGTGGTCTATGGGGATATTTTTGAATTTTATGACGGCGTGACTGATAAGCTGAAGGATAAGGTAGGCCGCCTTGTATTTTCACGCCAGATTTCTGACATTAACTGGGTAATCCGGGATAAATCTAAAGTACAGATCGAAAACAGCGTGGCCCATCTGGCAGTGGAAAGCGCGCTGGCTACAAGCGTGGTGTAGGCCGGAGCGGAAAATATTCTCAGAAAGACCGCTGTGGTATATAAATATTTAGTTTCAAAATGAAAGTATTAACGGCGAAATTCTCCGGCAGAGTTCAGCTGTTCCTTTTTCTTAAATAGAATGACAGCGGGCAGATAATGCCTGGACTATATACAAACGATTGGGTGAATCATATTTGACAGCGGTACTTTTTTCTACTACATTGATAGTAAGAGGAGTACCGCTTTCCCGTATTTTTGCGGATGCGGGCCCTGTATTAACGGATTATGGAGGATAATTGGTGGAGATTACTTTAATTCAGTGTATTTTAGTTGGTATTTGGTCCGGGGTGTGCTTTACCGGAATGCTTTTTGGAACATTTACAAACAGATGTCTGGTTTTGTCGGCCGGAGTGGGGGTAATCCTTGGGGATCTTCCGACTGCGCTGGCTATGGGAGCGGTGGGAGAACTGGCATTTCTCGGTTTTGGAGTGTCCCAGGGCGGTTCGGTGCCGCCAAACCCATTAGGGCCTGGCATTATTGGAACGATCATTGCCGTAACGATGAAAGGCCAGGGAATTGATGTGGGGTCCGCGCTGGCGCTGTCATTTCCTTTTGCGGTAGCCGTACAGTTTCTGATAACAGCCATCTATACTGTTTCGACCACGTTAACAGCGGGAATTGGTAAGGCGGTAAAGGCCGGGAATTTCGTCAGATTCCGCCTGATGGCAAATGTCACGCTGATCATATTTCTGATTTCCGGATTCTGCATCGGTTTTGCAGGGGCTTACAGTGCTAATGGGCTCCAGAATCTGATCAGCCTGATACCAGGATGGCTGAGCACAGGCCTGGGCGTTGCCGGAAACATGCTTCCGGCCATAGGATTTGCCATGATACTGAGCGTGATGGTAAAGAAAAAATACATACCGTTTGTGATGATCGGTTATCTGGCGGCAGCATATCTGAAACTGACTGTGATCGGCGTAGCGCTTTTGGGAACAGCAATTGCGCTGCTGGAATATTTCAGAAGGGAAGAGGCAGAGGCGGGAAAAGAGGAAAAGAGCGCCGGATCAGGAGGGCGCGATAACGGGGAAAATGAAGAGAAAAGGGACGTTTGCGCCCATGTCCTGCCAAAAATACTCACAGTAAAGGACTACCGTAAAACCGCACTGCGCGCTTATTTTCTCCAGAGCGCTTTTAACTATGGAAATTACGAAGGAACGGGCTATGCATATATCATGTATCCGGCATTCCGAAAATTGTATAAAGATGATGAAGAACTGAAAGAAGCATTGCAGGACAATATGGAGTTTTTCTGCACCAATCCGAATTTTACGCCAATTATCACCAGCCTTCATCTGGTGATGCTGGAAAATGGGACCCCTGCAAAAGAGATCAAAAGCATTAAACGCGCCCTCATGGGGCCGTTAGCCGGAATTGGAGATTCCCTGGTTCAATTCTGCCTGGCTCCGCTGTTTTCCACAATCGGCGCGTCTTTCGCTCAGGACGGAATGATATTGGGGCCTGTTTTCTTTTTGCTGGCCCAGAACTGCTGCCTTGTCAGCCTGAAACTGCTCAGCGGATCCTGGGGTTACAGGCTCGGATCCAGTATTGTGGAAAGCCTTCACAGCAAAATGGAACAGGTAACGGATGTGGCCGGTATGATCGGCGTCACGGTCATAGCGGGCCTTACGGTCAGCTTTGTAAAAATCACCACACCGCTGGCCTATACGGCATCCCTTTCGAGTGGAGAGGTGAGTAGCGTATCCGTCCAGAATATGCTGGATGCGGTGGCGCCCAATCTGCTGCCGGTGCTGTATACGGGATTAATTTTTTATTTGATTAAGGTGAGAAAATGGAATGTGTATAAACTCGTGGGTCTTACGGTAGCAGCCGGAATTGTACTGTCCGCATTCGGGCTGATTGGATAGAGGCGGACGGTTATGGTGGAAAAACAGACGGATTAGTGATAACATAGTAAAGAACCTGTAAAATAAAAGATTGAATGAACAATTAACCTGAAAAATACTTGTGAGGTACTTATATGTATACGGAAAAAGAACTGGCTGCAGTGGCTAAACGAGAAAATAATAATAAACGAAAATATTTGGTTGTCAACAGATACCAGGCAAAACATATACCTGTCAGCCCGTCAAAGTCTTTGGCGATGTTTGAAGCTTTGGCGGATCTGTTAAAGGGGAAATATGAGGGGGAAACCCTGCTTTTGGTGGGTTTTGCAGAAACGGCTACTGCTATCGGCGCGGCCCTGGCGGTCCAACTGAACACCTACTATATGCAGACCACAAGAGAAAATATGGATGGGGTTGAATATTTGTATTTTTTGGAAGCCCACAGCCATTCCACAGACCAGAAAATAGTGAAGACGGATCTGGACAGAATGATAGATAAAATTGACAGGATAGTATTTGTGGAAGATGAAGTCACCACCGGCAATACAATTCTGAATATCATCAATATTATAGAAAACACATATGCAAAAAAGCTGCGGTTTTCTGTGGCGTCATTGTTAAACGGTATGGATGCAGAAGCCAGGAAGTCATATGAAGACCGGGCTATCCCCATGCATTATCTTGTAAAGACGTCCCATGACGGGTATACCCGGATTGCGGAAGGTTTTAAGGGAGACGGAATCTATTACGGGCCCGATGACAAAGATCGGGAGCTGTGTGTGGAGAAAATAGAAATAAAGGGTTATATCAATGCGAGACGTCTGACGAACGGGAGCGTTTATGGCAGCGCATGCGAGAATTTATACAGGGAGTTGGAAGCCAGACTGGACATCGGAACAGAGGAAGACATACTGGTTATAGGAACAGAGGAATTCATGTATCCGGCGCTTTTTACAGCGGAAAAATTGGAGGAAAAGGGAAACAGGGTGAAATGCCACTCCACAACGAGGAGCCCGATAGCGGTGAGTTCGGAAGAGGAATATCCTCTCCATGTAAGATATGAACTGGCAAGTCTGTATGACAGCCAAAGACGGACATTCCTGTATGATATAGGGAAATATGACCAGGTGATTATCCTCACCGATTCCGTAAATGATGAATCCCAGGGAATTAATACGCTGGTAAATGCCGTTTATTCATGCGGCAGCCCTAAGTTAAGTTTAGTCAGGTGGTGTTGAAATGAGAAGTTCTTATCATAAAGACGATGTGATTTTTCTGTTGAAAGATATAACCGGGTTGGTGGAACCACAATCCACGGAAGAGCGGGAAAAGCAGATTCAGGCCGGGAGGCATTATTGTGAGATGCTTCCCATTGAATATGTTCCCAGTGAAACATATATGGAAGCTTATTATGAAGCTCTGAAAAACTATGCCGGGCCCACCGCTGAAGCTATAGGGGTGCTGGCGGATAAGATAATTAAGAAAAAGGGGAGAACTGTCGTTTTGGTTTCCCTGGCAAGGGCGGGAACTCCCATCGGCATTTTGTTAAAACACTATATCAGAATGAAATATGAAATCGATGTGCCCCATTATTCCATCTCGATTATCCGGGGACGCGGCATTGATGATAATGCGATGAAATTTCTGGTTAAACATCATAATCCGGCGGATATCCTGTTTGTGGACGGCTGGATCGGAAAAGGCGCCATATTAAATGAACTCAAAAAGGACATTGCCGCCTATGACGGAATTTCTCCGGAATTAGCCGTTGCAGCGGATCCCGCCAATGTGACAGAACTGTGCGGAACCCATGAAGATATCCTGATTCCAAGTTCCTGTCTCAACAGCACGGTTTCAGGACTGGTCAGCAGGACATTTTTACGGGATGATGTGATCGGAAAAGAAGATTTTCACGGAGCTGTTTATTACGGAGAATTAAAGGATTCCGATTTATCATACGGTTTTATTGATGCGATCGAAAAAGAATTCAAGATGAACTTTTCGAAAGAGGAGACAAAAAAGGAAGGCTTTGGCATTGACGAAGTCAGAAAGCTGGCAGAAACATACGATATCCGGGACATAAACCTGGTGAAACCTGGAATTGGAGAAACAACCAGAGTGCTTCTTCGCAGAGTTCCATGGAAAGTTTTAATCAGCAGTGAGTGCAAAAATGATATTTCTTTAACTCATATTATAAGGCTTGCAAAAGAAAAAGGCGTCAGCATTGAATACTGCCCGCTGGTTCACTATAAGGCCTGCGGATTGATCAAAAAACTGACGGATGTTTAAGGATGGAAAAGAAATGATACGAGTCTGGTTTAACCATTGGTTCAGCACATCCTACCGGTTGATTGAACTGATGAAGAAAGATGAAGAAGAAAAGGTCTATGTGGTTGGCAGCAACCAGAGGGTCAACGCCGTCATTCAAAAGGTGTGCGATGAGTGGTATGAAGAGCCGCATTTAGAAGGGGAAGACTATATAAATTACTGCGTGGATTTCTGTCAGAAACACCGGATACAAGTATTTGTACCGAGAAGAAAGCTGGTGGAAATCAGCCGCCATGTGGATCGGTTCCACCAGATAGGAGTCAGGGTGCTCGTCGATGACTATGAGAAAATTGCTCTTCTCAATGATAAAGCGGCAGCCTATGAACTGTTTGAAGAATGCAATGGAATCCATGTCCCTGACTACGCTCTGGTCCATGACGTGTATTCTTTAAAAGAAGCTTATAAATCCTTAAAAGAAGCACACAAAGATCTTTGTATCAAGTTTGTGGAAGACGAAGGCGGAATGAGTTTCCGCAGATTGGCAGATCATGTGGACGAATACCAGTCCCTGTACACCTATCCGGGACCAAGAATTGCTTATGAAGATCTGATCCGGATTCTTACCCCCAATGGCACATTCAAAGACATGATGATAATGCCTTATCTGCCGGGCGATGAAATCAGTGTGGACTGCCTCAATACCAAGAACGGACTGATTGCAGTTCCACGCATAAAAGGGGCTTCAAGGGACGAACGGGTAGTATTTGATAAGGAAATCCACAACATGTGTGAAACAATCCTGAAAAAAGTCCCTCTGCAGTATCCCTGCAACATTCAGTTCAAACTAAAAGACCAAATCCCCTACCTGCTGGAGATCAACACCCGCATGTCCGGCGGCCTCCAGATGAGCTGCCTTTCGGCAGGAGTCAATATACCTAATATTGCGCTGAACAAAGTGTTGGGAAAGGATCTCTCATGGGATGTGTGTTGTGAGGAACATATTGTTTCTTTTATAGAAATGCCAATGATTATTAAATAAAAAACAGGTGTTACAAAAAGTATTCGTTTTGTGCAAAAAGCACTTGAGACTTATCGGAAAGCGGTACGGCAGACTGGGATTTTACATTAAACGTGAAGGGATTTTCGAAAATGGCTTGAGGTTTTAAAGTAAAACGTGAAGGGATTTTCGAAAATCCCTTGAGGGTTGATGTTAAAAAAATGGATACTGGATTTTCACTCTGCTATTAATCCTGAGAAAACCAGCCAAAAATTGGAGGGGGCCGGGGAACCTGCTGGCGGGAGGACCAAACCGGCGGGAGCCGGAGGCGCCAACCAAAGGGAGGACGGCCGCGTTTGCAGGAGTTTTAGTTTTTCTTAGGTCCTGGGATTTTGCGTTGCAGGTCAAAATAAAATTGTCTGAGCGGCTTTATCGCGAGTTGTTTTATTTTGATCTGCGTTTTTAGCAAAATTCCAGGGCCTTAGAAAATCTTAACTCCGAATCCCGCAGCCGTCCTCCCTTTGGTTGGCGCCTCCGGTTCCCGCCGATTTGGTCCTCCCGCCAGCAGGTTCCCCGGCCCCCTCCGATTTTCGGCGTAACTTCGCCCAATATATGATTTATGAAAAAAATTATTCCACCACCCCATAAACCTCCGCCAGCATAATAATCTTCAACGCCCAATTGGAATGGGTCTTATATTCATTCATCCTCTCTTTTGCAACGCTGCCCGAAACCAAAGCGTTGGAACCGGTATCCCAGTCGAGAATGGATCTGGCATCGTCAAGATCTTTCCGGGACACTTTATAAGCATGATTCACGAGTTCAATCTGATTGGGATGAATTACGGTTTTTCCCACAAATCCGCATAACCTGTCTTCTTCCAATTCATTTTTTAAACCGATATCCCAATTACTGCCCGCATAATATTCCCAAACAGGCCCGGATATGACATAATTCATTCCAAAAACGGTCACGATATCAGACAGGATGTTGGAAATGGCCCTTATGCTGTGGATCGATTGGCTGCTCGAACGCCTGAAGCCGAATGCATGGCTCAAATCATTCCCGCCCACCCGGATATTTAACACCAGTTCTTCTACGGCGTCCAGTTTTTCTTTCAGCGAATAGAGAATATCTGCCCGGCTTTGGAGATTGATGATCGTCGGGCTTTCAAAAATTGGCATCATATAAAATCTTTTGTCAGAATTATGGTTGACAGATACCATAACCTTAATATAATCGTCAGCATTTTCCAATGAAAACTTTGGTATAATAAAACCTGTAATCAATTTTTTAGATGCTTCAAATCGTTCCAGCAAATTTGTGATTTGTTTTGGCTCCCGGACTCTTATAAAGATTTTAGGCATAAAAAAAGAATTGCTTTTTTGGGATTCATAGAGAGTTTGGATTGTTTGAACTAATTTATCTTCCGCTTCTTTAACACAGTCATCTTTTATGGTGTCTTCCAGACATAAGGAAAGGGAGAAATGATTCCCGAATTTTTCATGAACGATAGAATTAATTATGGTGTCACTATTTGCAGGACAATATAAGAGAGCGCCTACGCTGTAATAGGGGATTGAATTTTTCATATACTGAACTCCTTTTTTGACATATTTCCCTTTATTGTAGCATTATAAGACACAAATAGATAGTGGTTTTTATGAAGATATGGTAAGATGTATATGTGACTGAATTTTTAAGTTCAGCCAATAATTCCGCTTATAGGGTGAAGGCTTATGAATGAAGAAAATTTTAAAGTAAGGCATAATGTGATGAACATCACATCTTTAAGTGCATTTACGAACATTATCGGGGGACTAAACGGGAATTGTAAAGATGTATATTTTATCAGGGCGCTGGGGGGAAACGGCGCTTATACGAAAGAGATAGAGACTATGGACCGGCTGTTGTCGGAGCGCATGTTTTCCGGTTTTGGCAGGTATAACAGGATTGAAGCCCTGCCGCCGTTAGATTCACCGGAAGAGATCGGATATTATTCCAACTGCTATGCAGAGTGGAACCGTAACAGCAGAAAAACGATGGCCGTCAAGTCCAATATGGATAACGAAGCATTAAAAGAGATTGCGGGCAATGCCTGTGACACCCTCTGCCGCCTATTCAGAAACAGTTTTCCCAATGTGACGGACACCATTGAGAAAAATCTGGTAGTTAAAATTTTATTCTGGTATGACAAGGTCTGCGGCGGCCTGATCAGCGGTTGGAATCCCCGCATGTCGGTTAAACTGGCGGCTAAAGATATTGTGAAAAAGCAGGAGTATTTATTCTTTTATTTCCTCACGCTGACTGGAATCGATGTCCTTTTGCTGCAGGGAAACGGGGATATTAACAGCCAGCTGGAGCAGCTCTGCCTATCGGAAAAATTTAAGCTGGGCTCCTTTGGAAGTGTGGCAGCAGAGCCGTATCATGCGGAAAAATACAAAAAGGCGGAAAGAGAACCCTATAAAAAAGAAACACGTAATAAAGGACCAATTAATAACGAACCATATAACAAGACAAAGCCCCAGGTCCGGGAGAATCCGCCAAAACAGCGAAGTACAATTGATCTTAGCCGGCTGGAAAGGCCTTCTAAGCCCAACAGGAATGTGAGGAGAGAGAAGGAATTTGAAGAACTGGCTCTGCTGGCGTCTTCGGTGGTGATGATAGCCATTCATGATAATAAGGGCGCGATAATAGGAACCGGTTCCGGAATTATGATAGGCAGACAGGGGTACATACTGACCAATAACCATGTAGCCAGCGGAGGAAGATTTTATTCGGTCAGAATTGAAGATGATGAACAGATCTATAAAACAGATGAGGTCATTAAATATAATTCGGTGCTGGATTTGGCTGTCATACGGATTGACCGCCAATTAAATCCCATACCTGTGTATAAGGGTAGGGAACATCTGGTCAGAGGACAGAAGGTGGTTGCCATCGGCAGCCCGCTGGGATTGTTTAATTCCGTATCTAATGGAATCATATCGGGATTCAGAACCATAGATAATGTGGACATGATCCAGTTTACTGCGCCTATCTCACACGGAAGTTCAGGAGGCGCGGTGCTCAATATGTATGGAGACGTGATCGGAATCAGTACAGCCGGCATAGACAGCGGCCAGAATATCAATTTGGCAGTGGGATATGAAAGCATTAATAACTTTATACGGGGATTTGAATAAGAAGGCAATGTGCTTGATTGGGAAGGATGGTGCTTATGTCAAAGGGCAGTTCTAATATTAAAATTTCATTTAATTCACCGGTTATTCTGGGATTTACAGCGGTCTGTTTTGCAGCTCTGATACTCAACTGGCTGACGGGAGGGATTGCCAACCGGATGTTTTTCAGCGTTTACCATTCGTCGCTGCTGAGCCCGTTTACCTATATCAGATTCATCGGCCATGTGTTCGGCCATGCGGGATGGGAGCATTTGATCGGCAATGCCATGCTGATTCTGGTGGTAGGGCCGCTGTTGGAAGAAAAATACGGTTCCTTTAATATCCTGTTCGTCATACTGGCCACCGCATTGGTGACGGGAATTACGAATTTTATCTTTTTTCCGCATATACAGCTTCTGGGGGCAAGCGGCGTTGTCTTTGCATTCATACTGCTGTCTTCGTTTACCGGCATTAAAGAAGGGACCATTCCTCTCACATTAATACTTGTTGCGGTTCTCTATATCGGCCAGCAGGTGCTGGACGGAATATTGATCAGGGATAATGTTTCCAATCTGACTCATATTCTGGGCGGATTTGTGGGATCGGTGCTGGGATATGTGATGAATAAGAACAAAATGAATCGATATTGAAGGTGAAGATGATAAATGATGTTTGAACACAGAAAAATTCAGAAACTGGATGATTATTTTACCGATTTGAATGCGCGGAGAGAACAGGGCGTCTATTTTTACCGCATAAACGGTTATAATGACGCCATTAAACAATTTATTCAGAATTACTATGAGGCCGCCAGGCTGTCCGGAGTTGTAATAGAAGGAAAAATCCCGAACCCGGATGAAAAAAATCTTTCGTATTATGCGGAGATCATGGGGATGGATTTTCAGATGAGCGTCGGCTTTATCGGTGCAAGCCTGCAAAAATGGCTGCCCCGGCTGAATGATTACCAGAGAAAGACCGTGGCCACATCCATTTATGATACTCTTGACGTCATGCGCAGGGAAGGGAAAAATGATAATATGCTCAAAAACGCATATATCAAATTCATGTGCTGGATGTATTACAAATTCGAGCGTATTTTAAGCCGTCTGGGCCAGGATAAAATCCCTAAAATTCTGTATGAAGGCGATATCAGCAATTATGAACTGAAGCTCATAACGATCTTATCAGGGGCAGGGTGCGACGTTTTGCTGCTGCAGTATCATGGGGATTGCAGTTATTTGAAGCTGGATCCTGAATCAAAACTTTCCTGTTCCTTAGCTCTGCCTGATATGACGCCATTTCCCAAAGAATTCAATATCGGCTGGCTTCGTCAGGAGATGGAAAAGAGGATAAAAACAGAGCGGCTGTATGGTACAAAACCCCAGGTTTTAAACTGTACGAATGCCTGGATCACCGGAAAAGGGCTTCAGGATATCATGGCCGGCATTCTCACCAGAGGACAGGATTCCCATTTCTTCTACAATTGTTACTGCAGAATCAACGGTGTTGAAGACAAACTGACCTATCTAAACGAATTGTATCAGATGCGCCTGGAAATTAAAAACAGCAAACGGAATGTGGTGGTGGTGGAAAATGAAATTCCACAGCCCACTATGGATGAAATTGCGTCAATTGTACGAAAAACTTACAAGAATATCGAACAAATGTTGATCGATTTATCAAATAATATAAAATATTACAAAAATATAGAGTTGGAACGGTTGCTTAAAAAGGCGTTTATTGATATAATACTAGAGAAGTCTGAGACAGAAAATATGATACTGAACAAACTGGTGAATAAGGCGGTTTACCTGCTTTGCTGGCTCAGACGGTATCAGACGGAACTCTTTCCTGACTGGAAGATGCCGGACATCAGCTGTTTTATTTATTTAGGCGGTTGTAAAGATGATAATGAAGCCATGTTCCTGAAACTTTTGTCAAAACTTCCGACAGATGTTTTGATCCTGAATCCGAATCTCAACACAAAGTGCTGTCTGCAGGATGAGAAGCTGTACGAAATTAACTATGTGGATTCTCTGTTGGTGGACAGGTTTCCGATGGAGAATTCCGATATCCGCATGGGAACGGCGGCATATTACGCGGAGAGGGAACTGGATACATTGATGTATGAGGATTCGGGAATGTACCGCAACCAGCAGTATACCCGGGCCATGTCTGTGACCTTGCAGACGATGTATGAAGAAATCGCAATTTTATGGAAACAGGAATTAAAATACCGGCCTAATTTCAGCGTGGTTGACGGAATTGTCAATCTTCCGGTCATTTTTTCGAAAATTTCCGGTGTGAAAGAGGAGAATTTGCCCCAATATTGGGCTGGGATTAAAGCTTTAAAAACGGAGGATACCTTTGTTATCAAAAAGGTTCCGTTTATAAAACCCACGGACCCGAATCCGGTCAAGCCGTATGTTACGGAATTTTATAAAAACGGAAGGCTGCTGAGAACCAGGATAAAGGCCCACAAAAGTTATCAGTACGGTTATCTGCGTGAGAATATCCAGGATTATATATTGGATAAGCTGCAGCTTTTAATCGAACAGAAAGTGATTAAGGGCACTTTTGAAAATGGAACGGAGTATACGATCATTTCCACCGTACTCAATCTTAATAAAGAAATTCTGAGGCTGATACAGAAGTTCGATTTTACTAAGAAGAATCCGAAGCTCATTTATATTAATTGCACGGAACGGGTGATATCCTTAGAAGACAGCATCCTGGTTATGTTTTTAAACTTAATAGGATTCGATCTCGTTTTTTATGTCCCGACAGGATATCAGAGCGTTGAGAATTTTTTTAATAAGAGAGTGATGGAAGAACATCAGATTGGGGACTATGTTTATGATTTACAGGTGCCGGATTTAGATGCGGTTCCTACGAATACGCACCTTTCATGGCGTGAAAAAATATTTAAGAGAGGTAATTGAATATGGGATTAGATTTTAGCAAGTCGTCGACACAGCAGCCGGTGGCAGCGGAGCAGAAGAATGAAATCGAAGTGGTGGAGCAGTATGATATCAGCGCGGACCGGCAGCAGATGAACGCAGTTCTGGTCAATTCACCGGAAGTAGACGCCTTAGTCAGCACCATTGAAATTGACAATCTGGAGACAATTGTATCTTTTGGTGCGGAGGCGGCAGAGGAGATATCCAAAGCTTCCGATGTGGTGCTCAACAGCATGAACATGTCCCAGCTTGACAATTCCAGCGAGATGCTGAATACTCTGGCAAAGATCATGTCCAAGTTTGATATTGAAGAGATAAAGGACAACCCGGGACTGTTTGGAAAGCTGTTCGGAAACCTCAGAAAACAGCTCGATAAGATTCTTGAAAAATACCACACCATGGGCGGAGAAGTTGATAAAATTTACGTCCAGTTAAAGCAGTATGAAGCCGAAATTAAACAGTCCAACCGGAAATTAAACCAGATTTTTGAAGCCAATGTCAACTATTATCATGAGCTGGTGAAATACATATTAGCCGGTGAACAGGGCTGCAGGGAGATTGAAGCATATATCGCCCAGCGTCAGAGCGATATGGAGGCGACAGGTGATAATTCCATCCAGTTTGAGATCCAGAGCCTGCAGCAGTGCCTCATGATGCTGGAACAGAGAACCCAGGACTTGAGAACGGCAGAAAACGTAGCGATGCAGTCCATACCGATGATCAAGACTATGGAATTCAGCAATATGAATTTAGTGAGAAAGATCAATTCGGCTTTTATTATAACCCTGCCTGTTTTCAAACAGGCCCTTGCCCAGGCGATTATGCTGAAAAGGCAGAAAATCCAGGCAGAGGCCATGTCTGCTTTGGATGAGAAAACCAACGAGATGCTGATCAAGAATGCGAGAAATACCGCAGAACAGTCGAAACTGACTGCCAGACTGGCATCGGGAAGTTCCATTAAGATTGAGACATTGGAAACAACTTGGAGAACGATTGTGAATGGTATTGACGAGACGAAGCAGATCCAGGAGAACGCCAGAAGACAGCGTTTGGAAGATCAGGCCAGACTGGAAAATATCAAAACAGAGTTTAACAAGATGTACCACATGCCAAATAAAAAATAATATACCAGGAGGAAAAAGTTATGCCAATTAATTTATCAAAAGGTCAAAAAGTAGATTTAACAAAAGGAAATCCGGGCCTCAAAAATCTTATGGTAGGCTTAGGATGGGATGTAAATGCCTTTGATTCCGGAGCTGATTTTGACTTGGATGCAGCAGCATTTTTATTAGGTGATAACGGCAAATGCCCAACTGAGAAAGAGTTTGTTTTCTACGGAAATCTGGCCCATCCAAGCGGTTCAGTTAAGCATATGGGCGATAACTTAACCGGAGAAGGTGATGGGGATGATGAGCAGATTCAGGTTGATTTGAGCAAAATCCCGGCTAATATTTCCAAAGTGGCCTTTACGGTAACCATTTATGATCCTGAAGTAAGAAGACAGAATTTCGGGCAGGTTTCCAATGCATTTATCAGAATTGTGGATGAATCAAACGGCCAGGAATTGATCCGTTATGATTTGGGAGAGGATTTCTCCATAGAAACTGCGGTAGTTGTAGGCGAGTTGTACAGAAATAATGGCGAGTGGAAGTTTAACGCGATCGGAAGTGGCTTCCAGGGCGGATTAGCTGCTTTATGCGGCCATTATGGAATTGATGTTGCATAGGAGGATAATATGCCGATTAATTTACAAAAAGGACAGAAAGTTAGTTTGACAAAAGGAAATCCGGGCCTGACAAAAGTTGTTGTGGGTTTGGGATGGGATCTCAACCAGTTTGATACCGGCGGGGATTTTGATCTTGATACGGCGGCATTTTTATTATCTGATACCGGAAAAGTAACAAGACAGGAAGATTTCGTGTTTTACGGCAATTTACAGCACCCGTCAGGCGGTGTTCAGCACATGGGAGACAATCTTACCGGCGCAGGCGATGGGGATGACGAACAGATTAAGGTGAATCTTTCCTTAGTTCCTGCCAATGTATCCAAGATTGCATTTACAGTAACCATCTATGATGCGGAACAGAGACGCCAGAATTTCGGTCAGGTGAACAATGCTTTCATCAGGATCTATAATGAAGAAACCGGCGAAGAGCTTTTAAGATACGATTTAGGCGAGGACTTTTCCATAGAGACAGCCGCCGTATTCGGCGAACTGTATAAAAACGGCAATGAGTGGAAGTTTAACGCCATCGGAAGCGGCTATCAGGGCGGCTTGGCAGCACTGTGCGCTAATTACGGCGTTGATACGGAATAGGAGATAATATGGCGATCAGCTTACAAAAGGGGCAGAAAGTGAATCTGCAGAAACGATCTTCTGCAGGTTTAGGCGAAATACTTGTTAATTTGAACTGGAATTCCAAACCGGTGAAAAAGGGGTTATTTTCAGGCTTATTGGGAGGCGGTCAGGGAATTGATCTGGATCTTGGCTGTTTGTTCGAGTTAAAAGACGGAAGAAAAGGAACGGTCCAGGCGTTGGGCAATGCATTCGGTTCCCTGAACCAGCCGCCTTATATTGCGCTGGATGGTGATGACAGAACAGGCGCAGCAGCAGCCGGGGAAAATCTCAGGATTAACGGAAATCAGATTTCCAATATTAAGAGAGTGCTGGTTTATACCTTTATCTATGAAGGCGTAGCCAATTGGCAGCAGGCTGATGCAGCGGTAACAATTAAATACCCGGGCGCGGAAGATATTTATGTGAAGATGGACGACTATAACTCTTCACATAAGATGTGCGGTCTGGCGCTTTTTGAGAATGTGAACGATGAGACATTCAGCGTAGAAAAGATCGTGCAGTTCTATCCGGGTCATGAGGCACTTGATCAGGCATTCAACTGGGGACTCAGATGGAAAGCAGGACGCAAATAGGGAGGATAGTATCATGTCAATTAGTTTACAAAAGGGACAGAAAGTCAGCTTATCAAAGGACAATGCAGGACTTTCTAAGGTGATCATCGGTTTAGGATGGGATGAAGTACAGCAGGCGAGAGGCGGACTTTTTGCACCGAAGCCGCAGCCGATAGACTGTGACGCATCTGCCATTTTATTAAAGAACGGTAAATTTACAGATAAAACGGATGTTGTCTATTTCGGTAATTTAAGACATAAATCAGGAACCGTTCAGCATATGGGAGATAATCTTACAGGAGCAGGCGCCGGAGATGACGAGCAGATCATCGTTGATTTGGCAAATGTGCCCGGCGAATATGACAGAATCGTAATTGTGGTTAATATCTATCAGGCAGTTAAGAGAAAACAGCATTTCGGATTGATCCAAAATGCATTTATCCGGTTAGTTGACGGAAGAACCAATACAGAGATGTGCAAATATAATTTGACGGATAATTATTCCGGCATGACTGCCATGATTTTTGGCGAAGTGTACAGACACGGCAATGAATGGAAGTTTAACGCCATCGGACAGGGCACCAATGATCCGGGAATCGGCGAGCTTGCCGGCAGATTCATTTAAAAAATACGTAACTGTTCAGAACGGCTCATCTTCTTGACCAAAAAAGCCGGTCAAGAAGCATTGGATGTCCATCCGATGTGAAAATTGGTGAAGAAAGGTGCTTACAAGCGAGCTTGACGCGCCTTTCATCACCGATTTTCCCGCCGTCCTGAACTGTTACAAAAATACTAGTTGGAGCAAAAGGAGAGACTGGCCTTATGACGGGTTTCTTCTTTTGCTCAATATACGTTCAGGAGGAACAACATGAAGTTTAATGGGCTTACCGATAAAGAAGTTGAATTATCGCGCCAAAAATACGGGTCAAACGCAATACCGGATTCAGAACCAACCACATTCTGGGAGGAATTTAAAGAGACATTCAGCGATCCCATGATTCGGATACTTCTTGCTATAGCAGCACTGATGATTGGGATGTTTTTTTTCGGCTATGCGGAGATTTACGAGCCGGTGGGAACCATCGTAGCAGTATTGATTGTAGCATTTGTTTCCGCTAAAACAGGCGTTGCAAGTGATACCAAATATAGGGAACTGAAAGACAATACCAAAAAAGACCAGTGTAAGGTTCATAGAAACGGTATGGTAACCGTTATCAACGTGGACGATGTAGTGGTTGGTGATAAAATTCTTCTTCAGTCAGGAGACAAAATTCCAGCCGACGGCGTTTTGCTGGCAGGAAGCCTGAATGTCAATAACTCGGCGCTCAACGGAGAAGCGGAAGAATGCAAGAAAACGGCGGCGACGGAAGACTTTGAGCTGGCTGATGATATCACTGGAGACACCTTTGTGGATAAGCATTCCCTGTTCCGCGGAGCCGTTGTATTTGACGGCGAAGGCGTCTTGGATGTAAGAAAAACCGGATTGAATACGATGATGGGAAAGATGGCTGAAGAAATGCAGGAAGATGACCTGGATTCACCGTTAAAAGTGAAATTAGGGAAGCTGGCACAGCAGATTTCCACCTTTGGATACATCGGCGCTGTTGTCATTGCGGTGCTGTATTTTGGATATTTTATCAGTTCGGCCGGAGGATTTTCAAGCTATTTTTCACTGGGAATAGAGAATATCATTAAAGACGTAGTAGAAGCCGTTTCTTTAGCGGTTGTTATTATTGTGTGTGCGGTTCCTGAGGGCCTCCCATTGATGATTTCCCTGGTTCTGATGCAGAATACGAGCAAGATGCTGGATCACAATGTTTTAGTGAGAAAAGCAGAAGGAATTGAAACTGCCGGCTCCCTTAATATTTTATTCAGCGATAAAACAGGTACCATAACGAAAGGTATGCTGGAAGTGGTTGACTTTTTTACGGCTGACGGTAATTCCATCGAACTGGCGGATTTGAGCAGGCACAG
>JAGZXV010000045.1 GCA_018378255.1 Clostridiaceae bacterium
GGAAGTTTCAAATCCGATTCCTTTAGCCCATCTCCGGACAAAATCCTTTCTTTCAGCTTTCCTGCAAATTCCTGCAGCTCCTGTTGGTCCGCTTCATCCGGGCGTCCGGTTCCGAACTGGTGCATAATATTGTGTTCCGTTACCGCAGCAGCCCCGCCCACTACGTGAAACCCCTGTTTTTTAGCTGTCTGTTTTAATTCCAACAAGGTATCTTCATAAGCCCTGTTTCCAAAGGAAACCACAACAACCGCCAGAGCGCCGTTTCCCTTCATCCGGCTAATGCGCTCTGTAGCAGTTTCCGGAACCCGTCCGCCATAAGACGGAACCCCTATGTAAACCAGATCTTCCTGCTGGAATTCATACTCTTTTTCCGCATTTTGGTAATCGGTGAGATCAATTTCGCAGATTTCCTGATCCCAGACACCAGTCAATTGTTCCATCACCTTTTTTGTGCTGCCCGTCGGGCTGAATACTGCCATATAATTCATAATTTCCTCCTTCCGGCCGGTTCCCCGGCCCATAACCCATAAGTTTTTAATCTGCAATAAATTCCGTATCTTCATTCTTAACCAGCCAGTCATACATCCAGCAGTCATAAACATGGTCGTTGATAATCCCGCATGCCTGGAGATGGGAAAATATGGTGATGGAACCCGCATATTTAAATCCCCGCTTCTTAAGGTCTTTGCTCACACGGTCCGACAATTCATTGCTGGCCTCCGGGAATCCTTCCCTGTGTTTTTTATAGACATAGGATTTCCCTTTTGTAAACCCCCAGATGTAATCATCAAAACTGCCGAATTCCTCCGCCACTTTTAAAAACTGCCTGGCGTTATTGATCACCGCTTCGATTTTCCGCCGGGAGCGGATCATTCCGGGGACCAGAAGAATCGTTTCAATCTCCTCTTCCCCGAAATCCGCGATCCGGTGATAATCAAATTCCGCAAAACATTCCCGAAAAATGGACCGTTTCTGAATCATCATATTCCAGTTTAATCCGCACTGCATCACTTCCAGCAGCAGATATTCGAAATGGCGTTTGTCATCATGAACAGGAACCCCCCACTCCTCGTCATGATATCTGGTCATCGGTTCATTGATCAGGCACCATTCGCATCTGTTTTTCTCCTCCATCAAACAAGCCTCCTCCACTGTTCTTATCTCTCAAGTTTACGGTCTCAGGAGTGAAATGTCAAATATGGGAGAGGATTTCTTTTTTAACAACTGGGAGAGGATTCCTTTTTCACCATTTCCATAAACTGATCCAGCGTCATAACAACATTTTCCCCCGAATCCCTGTACCTTACGGACACATTTTTCTCTTCCTCTTCCTTCCCGCCTATGATGACCATATAAGGAACCTTTTCCAATTGGGCTTCTCTGATTTTATATCCGATTTTTTCCGCTCTGGCATCATATTCACAACGGATCTGGCTGCTGCAAAGGGTTTGATAAACCTCTTTGGCGTAACCGGCATTCTTATCCGAAATGGGCAGCACCTTAACCTGAACCGGTGACAGCCAAACCGGGAATTTCCCAGCAAAATGTTCCGTCAGGATGCCGATAAACCGCTCAATGGAACCAAATACCACGCGGTGAATCATGATCGGCTGATGTTTTTCCCCATCGGCTCCCATATATTCGGCCTGAAAACGCAGTGGAAGCTGGAAATCAAGCTGGATAGTGCCGCACTGCCAGGTCCTTCCGATGGAGTCCTCCAGATGGAAATCAATTTTAGGTCCATAGAACGCCCCATCGCCTTCGTTCACCACATAGCAAAGCCCCAGCTCATCCAGAGCCTTTCTGAGGCCCTCTGTAGCCATTTCCCAGTCCTCGTCACTGCCTATGCTGTTTTCCGGCCTGGTGGAAAGTTCCACATGGTATTTGAACCCGAACAGGCTGTACACTTCATCAATCAAACGCGCAACCCCTTTTATCTCCTCTGTTATCTGATCCTGGGTCATGAAAATGTGGGCGTCATCCTGAGTGAAACAGCGAACCCGCATCAGGCCGTGAAGCTGTCCTGACTTCTCATGGCGGTGTACCAGGCCCAGCTCACCCATGCGGAGGGGAAGATCCCGGTATGACCGGGGCTGTGACTGATAGACCAGCATTCCGCCCGGACAGTTCATGGGTTTTACGGCAAAATCCGTATCATCGATCACCGTCGTATACATATTTTCCTTGTAGTGATCCCAATGGCCGGACGTTTCCCAAAGGGACCGGTTCAGCATCATCGGGGTGGAAATCTCCACATATCCTTCTCTCGTATGGATCTTTCTCCAATAATCGATGAGTGTATTTTTCAGCACCATGCCTTTCGGAAGGAAAAATGGAAATCCAGGTCCTTCTTCCATGAATGTGAACAGCCCCAGCTCTTTTCCAAGTTTTCTGTGATCCCGCTTCTTGGCCTCTTCCATCATCAGCAGATACTGTTCCAGATCAGAGGCGTTCGGGAAAGAAGTTCCATAAATTCTGGTCAGCATTTTATTCTTTTCACTGCCCTTCCAGTAAGCTCCTGCCACAGAGGTCAGCTTAAACGCCTTTACCGGTTTAGTGCTCATCAGATGAGGTCCGGCACAGAGGTCAACATACTCGCCCTGGCGGTAAAAACTGATCTCTTCTCCTTCCGGAAGTTCCTCAATTAACTGAACTTTATAAGGCTCTTCTCTCTCTTCCATCAGAGCCAGAGCCTCTTTACTTGACAGGGTAAACCGCTGGATTTCCAGATTCTCTTTTACGATTTTTTTCATCTCTTTTTCCAGGGCATCCAAATCCTCAGGCGTAAATGCCTCTTCCCTGTCAAAATCATAGTAAAAACCATCTTTTATGGAGGGGCCGATGGCCAGCTTTGTCTCCGGGAACAGCCGTTTCACCGCCTGAGCCAGAATATGGGCCGTGGTATGACGGAATGCCGCCCTTCCCTCTTCCTCCTCAAAAGTCAGAATCTCCAGCCTGCAGTCCTTTAAAATCCTGGTGCGCAGGTCCACAGTCTGACCGTCAATCCTGGCCGCACAGGCATTTCTCGCCAGACCGGCGCTTATGGCTTCTGCTGCCTCAGCTGCCGTCATATCATGGCTGAACTCTTTTACTTCTCCATTTTTTAAAGTGATCTTCATAGTTTCCTCCTTCATTTCCGCCGCACCGCAGCATGTTAAATATGATGTTTATCATTGAATTTTTAAAACAAAAAGCGCCCTTAAACGGAATGATCTCATTCCATTCAAGGGCGCGTATATACGTTCGGTATACAGCTCGGTTCCACCTTAACTTTTACTCCGGCTCCAACAAGCCTTATCCCTTAACGTGGGAAAACGTCGGCATTCCTCATGCCGCAGCTCCGGAGTGGTTTTCGCTGTCAACCACCGCAAAGGGCTCTCAGCTTCTGCCCTTCTCTCTGTCCGGTATCCTACAGTTACTCTTTCCATCATCGCTTTTTCTTTTTGTTTTTCCACAGTATAGACCTAATCGAAACTTTTGTCAATACCACTACGATTCTCTTACGAAAAAATAAACTGTATTGACCTTGGTCTAACTCCAAGGTGTAAGATCCTGATGAACACAGAAAAAAGGAGGGTTTTCATATGAAATCAAAGAAATTGGCTCTTGCAGCCGTTGTTTTAACGCTCAGTGCAGGAAGTGCCTTTACATCATTTGCCGCAGGTTTTGTAAACACATCACAAGGTACCAAATACCAGTGGGGAGACGGCAGCTACTGCACAAATAACTGGGTTCGCTACAAAGACCACTGGTTCTTTTTCGGTTCAGACCAGCTTATGAGAACCGGATGGATTCAGCGTGACAATACCTGGTATTTTGCCGCTGATTCAGGAGAATTACAGGCAGGTTTAATCAAAGTCAACGGAAATGCCTACTACATGAACAACAAATGCCAGTTGATTCAGGGCGATGTTGCTGTAGATGGCAAAACATATCACTTTACGGAAAATGGACCGTCCGGTGAACAGCCATATGTTTACCAGGAGTGGAACAGCAATGGGACGCTGAAGCGCGGGGTGAAGTTTGGCGTGAGGTAAAGACGGAATGTCTTAGCTGCCAAATGTTACGCAGGAAAGCGGGGAGAGGCAGCGGCCGGCGGTCTGGGCTTTGGGTAGAGCCGGGCGGGCCGTGATCCGACTGCACAGGAGTCCGTCTGGAAACCGTTTAGTGTAACTTAGTCTTCAGGGATGGAAAAAGCGGGCAGAAACTGAAAACCGAATCAGTTTCTGAGATGCCCATTCACGGTGAAGTCATGAGGAGTTCACCGTGAATGGGCATCGCACCGTCTTTTTCCATCCCTGAAGGCTTAGTTACACTTACGGTTGGAAGCCGGACTCCTGTGCAGTCGGATCACGGCCCGCCCGGCTCTACCCAAAGCCCAGACCGCCGGCCGCTGCCTCTCCCCGCTTTCCTGCTGGTTTTCTCTGGAGTGGGGTGGGAAGTTAGCCTTCAGGGTTTATGTTCATATTCAGTTTCCGCCAATGCGTTTTAATGCCTTAATAATCAGAAACAGCAGATATATAAATCCCCCCAGCAAAAGCAGATTAATAACTGTAATGGCAAAATCTGCCAGAAGCTGTCCTCCAAAGAGGAAGATAAGGAGAAGTACTGCTGCTAAAACTGCCGGAATTATAACATAAATCCGGGGGGCAGAATTCTTTTTTTTCGATGCCTGGGGCTCATTTCCGATTTCGGGCTTCCCATGATCTATTTCTTTCTGATCCGGTTCTGCAGCCGTGTCTGTTTCCGCTGTCAGTTCGGCAAGTTCATCTAAGCTGGCGTTTAGAATTCCTGCCAACTGGGCCAGGTTTTTGGTGCTGGGGGCGGATTGACCGGATTCCCATTTTGTCACGGCCTGGCGGCTCACACCCAATTGTTCCGCTAATTGTTCCTGAGACAGATGTGCTCTCTTTCTGTAACTCTGAATCTGTGTTCCCAATGACATAGTCTCACCTCCAAATTTCACCTAACGCTTATTTGAATATAGTTCTCTTACAGTCCTGCCGGGTAAAGATTGCAGGAATGAATTTTCAAACATACTCTAGCACAGGGACGGTCAAAGGTCTACCAACCGGGCGGCAACTATTGGTTGCAAACGGTTATTTCACCCGGCCGGGCTTAGGGAAGTAACGGAACTGCACTTTTGCGGTGATTTTACTCTTTGGCACATAGGGATCCGACCAGCCCCTTGCATCGGCTGAAAGGTTCCTGTTGTCTCCCATCATAAAATAGCAGCCTTCCGGTATTTCAAAATGCAGATTTTCCAGCGGGTCCATATCCTCTTTCAGATACGGCTCCTCCAGCGGGGTGTCCGAACCGTTGATATACACATGTCCGTCCCTGATATCAAGCGTCTCTCCGGGCAGGCCGATGATCCGCTTCACATAATGGATCTCTTCTTTTGCAGGTCCATTTTCATGGTCAAAGATCACGATATCCCCGCGTTCCGGCTCGCCAAACCGGTATGACAGCCTGGAGCCTACGATCCGGTCACCCGGCATAATCGTATTTTCCATGGAACCGGAAGGCACTATGCTGTTTGCGATCAAAAAATGATTGACCAGAAACGCAATGACCGCCGCCGCCAGAATTATCTTAATCCATTCCCATATCTCTTTTTTCCAGTTCATCTTCTCTTCGCTCATATCATCCTCCATATCGGAGCACTTTTTACGCAGCACACGCTGAGAAATTCGGATGCTCAGCTGCGCTTCAAATTTGTGGCTCCGGCACAAATTCAGGCGTGAAAAAAACTATGAAATTACCGCCTGGATCAGTTTTTCCAGGTCAAACCGGCCTTTTTCCAAAAATATCTCTTCCATCTGCTTCAGATTCAGGTCCGAATGCTCCACTTCTTTGGAATACCGGTGGGCGATATCCACCATATCTTCCAATTCCACGCGTTTTTCGCCCTCCTGCCATAATGCCTGGGCCATTTCCTGAATCAGCAGTGTGCTGGCAGCCGCCAGTTTTATTTTGGCAAATGCATGGCCGTCGTATACGGCGCCGCAGAAATAAGTGAATATAAAATACACCATCAATTGTTCACCCCAAAGCTGCCACTGCGCCGAATATTCTTCATCTGAACCATGTTCCCTTTGAAACGCTTTTCTCGCCGTTTCATATGCTTTAGGCCCCTTAGCAAACAGGCTGCGGGCCATCCTGTTTTTATACGCCGGCCAGTCCTGTTTCAGCACCTCCAGCTCATCCAGAATCTGAAACATCTGTTTCATGATCCCGTACCGCTCCTGTCCGTCAACAAAATACCCCTGCAGTTTCTTCTCAAATGTCTTTGCAGCCCCTTCTTTCTGATATCGCAGAAGCAGGCTGTCCACAGAAAACAATTCCGACCTTCCAATCCGTCTCTGAAGATCATGGGCCAGGGATAAAACCATAGCAGCCCTTGTTTCATACCTGACTGCCCGGTTCTGCATCAAAGCGATCATCACATCTCTGGTATCCATCAGTTTTGTGTACAATAAGAAGTCAAAATCAGCATATTCTTCCTGGCCCGGCCCCTCTTTTGTGAGAAAACGAACCGGTTTTTGGCACCCCAGAATCAGCCTGGCCGCTTCCATACAGGAAAGGGAAAGGGATATCTCCCGGCATCCCTCGAATTCTTCTATATGCCTCGGATAATTGCGGCAGGTGCAACAGAGCATCTTTGGCCCCGCCTCCGCATAGATATCACACAGGTTGTCTTCATTTAAAAATGCACATCTCCTGTGGTACTGTTTAAAACTGGATTCCTTCCAATCAATAGAATTGTGAAGGCGGTTTCCAAAGGCCCCTTTGGTTTTCCGGTATTTTTCCAGCGTCTTTTCGTCTATCATAATCTGCCATCCGGCGCAGCAGGTATCTTCGCAGCCAGATGCGGTGCAGTGAAATTCGTTATAGTAATGAGGTACTGTATATATCATGCTCCATCTCCAAAAAAGGAACGGCGCCCCTGCGTTTCAGGCGCCATTCCCTCAATATAGTATTTGGGGGCTTACCTTTTTAGTTTTCAGAAACAGGAGGAATCCGGCCGCTCATCAAAAGCGGCAGATTCTCCCTGACCTTTTCCCGCGGCCAGTCCCACCATTTTAATAAAAGAAGTTTCCGGATCGTTTCGTCGTCATATCTTTTCTTTATGGGTTTTGCAGGAACTCCTCCTACAATCGTATAAGGCTGGACATCCTTTGTAACCACCGCCCTGGTTCCTATGACGGCCCCGTCTCCGATGCGGACACCGGACATGATCACCGCCTCATACCCGATCCAGACGTCATTCCCGATTACAATATCGCCTTTGTTGTCCCATGCTTTTGTAACGTGTTCAGGCCCTAACTCCCATTCTTCCCAAAACAAGGGAAATGGATAGGTGGACAGGGACTTCATGGTGTGGTTTGCGCTGGTAAACAGGAATTTTGCCCCGCAGGCAATGGAACAATATTTCCCAATTATCAGCTTGTCCTTATTTATGGGATAATGATACAGCACATTATTTTTCTCAAATAACGTGGGATCATTGACAAAATCATTGTACATCGTATATTCCCCAACAGCAATACTGGGGTCTTTAATCACATTTTTTAAATAAACCGTCTCTTTATCGATGGTTCTTGGATAGATTGTATTAGCTGGAATAGTCATTTTACCTCCATAGCGGAGCGCTTTTTACGCAACTATTACGTTGTGCAGGCATGCACTGAGAATTTCAGATTCCCAACTGCGGTTCCAATCTGCGGCTCCGTCACAAATTGGGGTGCGAAGATAAGCTGTCGTGATTATCTTTCACACAAATGCCTTCTTTCATCTGAGTTCATCTTTTAACTATTCCAGCTTCAGCAATGCAAAGTTTCACCTTTATCACCTTCTCTTCTACTAGGATATCATTATTTTCAAAAACTTTAAAGTTCTTTTATAAAAATGCTATAGAAATTTCAGACCCGTTATCAGGATTCTTTGATATACTTTTATACTGTAGCAGCAGCGATTGGAGGACCTATGATACTGAACTTACTGGCTTATATTATAATTCCCGGTTATACCATACTGTTTGTAAAGGGATATAACTGGTTTACCACCAACTTTTCCGTTATCGGCAATATTATCCACAGGAAGGACGCTTTTGTCCTCTGGGGAATACTGGTAGGCGCTTACTTTTATATTACCCTGCGTTCCATTGTCCGCAAGATGAAAGAAAGACCGGGAGGGACATTTTTAATCCCATTCTCTCTCGGCCTTCTTTTTTGTGCGATCACCACGCCATATCTGCCGGATGAACTGCCCTTAAAATCATTTCTTCATATCATATTCGCATTTTTAGCCGCCGCCTGCCTGATTTTCTGCCTGTTTTTAATCATATGGCAGCTCTGGCTGACGGAACCGGAAACGTACCGGCCGTATATGAAAGCGCTTTTGGCGATCACAGCCGGATCAGGATTTCTGCTGGTTCTGGTAGGCATTGTGAGCAGCGCCCTGGAGATCTTTTTCACCATCACCTCTGTGATTCTGGTAAGGCGTCTGCTGGCTCAGTTAACAGTTTCTAAGAAGGAAACGCAAAAAAACGGCGGTGGAACTGCAAATACAGCACCACCAATCCGCTGATCACTAAAAAGCTGTAAAAACTGATGCCTCTTGCCATGAGCATGACCGGAAGGATCTGGCCCGGGGTAAAAAGACTTCCGAATAAAATCAGGAAACTGCTCTCAGACGCCCCCACCGATCCGGGAAGGGGAACCGCTGATACGGCCAGGCTGAGAACCGCCTGCATCATCAAAAAACGGTGAACCGGCACCTGGGCCAGCCCCAAGGCCAGACAGGCACAATAGGAACTGAGATATAAAAAGGTGAGCTGCAGGAAGGTGTAAACCATCACCTTTAAAAATACCAAAGGGTTTGATCTGAGATAAACTCCGCCCTGGGCGTATTCTTCCATCATCTCTTCCATTCTGGCCGCTGTCTTTTCCCGGTCCTTTACCAGATGCAGACGGTGCAGCAGCGTCAGAATCCTGATAACCATTTTCTCCACCGGCCTTCTGCTAAAGATCACCGCTAATATAAACAGCGCCGCCAGCCCATTGGCCAGAACTCCCAGAATAATCAGCCAATGGATGATGGATGGCAGACTTTTTATATAATGGTAATTAAAAAAAACGGACAGCGTTCCGTAGACGAGAACCGCCATCTGATAACAGGCGGTCACGGTCAGCAGGGTAAATGTGGACTGGGCCCCGTTTAACCCGTCCCGGGTCATATAATAAAACTGCATGGGCTGGCCTCCCGTGGCAGACGGTGTGATGGAGCTGAAATAAAAGCCGGCAAAGGAATACTGCCATGCCCTCGACCACGGAATCCTGCGTCTGAAAATCCGCAGCAGCCCCCGAATGATGGCCGCCTCACATAATGCGAACAGGCACATGAATCCAATTCCTGCCGCCGCATACCACAGGTTTGCTCCCCTTATAACGCTTCTGATCTCAGATATGGAACTGTCCTTAAAGAGCACGTAAAACGTAACGCCTGCCAGCGCAGCCATTATAAGGGCATATATAATCATTCGTTTCCAGTTCATCTGTTTTTGTTCCATATGTACCTCGATTCCGTCAAACAGGAAGGACAAAGCGGTATCCTTCCTCCTTTAGTTCAGGAATGATGCGCTTTAACGCTTCCAATGTCTTTAACGGAGCGCCCGCCGCCCCGCCGCTGTTTTCTCCTCCGTCATGCAGACAGATCACCGACTGGTCCTTCACCCGTTTCATACACTTTTTATAGATGGACCCAGCCGTAGCCTGCTTCTCCCAATCCTCACCCATCACATCCCAAAGGACCATCTTCATCCCATATTTTTTTGCAAAATAACAGGAAAACAGATTGGTAAGCCCCCAGGGCGGACGGTAAAAGACCGTTTCAATTCCATATTCCGATAAAAATCTGCTGCCTTCTTTAAAATCACGTCTTGTATAAAGACAGCTCCGCAGCATCGCATTCTGGTGATCCATGGAATGAAACCCCACCACATGCCCCTCTGCGATCATCCGCTCAATCAAATCCCTGTTTTTTCCGGCTTCCCTAATCACCGTAAAAAAGACGGCTTTTACATTCTGTTCCTTTAAAACATCCAAAATAAGCCCCGTATAGCGGGAATCCGGCCCATCGTCAAAGGTGAGCATCACTGTTTTGGGAATCCCGGTCTTTTTCATCACCTGGGGATTCCATCGTTTGTTGTAAACCGCCGGAATGAGGGAGTTAAGCGCAAAAACCCCGGCAATCCCGGCTCCAAATGCTGCCAGCCTGCCCGTTTTCATACCACACATGCCTCCTCATTGTTACAGCCCAAACAGGATAAAACATGGTTTATTATGCCCTGGTCATACTGCTGTTTCAGCTGCTTTACATTCCTTTTCATGCTGTTTAAAAGGTTGTCGTCCTTCATGATCTGATCGATTTCCCGGACACAGACTTCCGGGTTTTTCTTTAAAATGATTCCGATGCCATTTCTTATGATAAATCCGGTATTATTGATCTCCTGCTGGAGAAACGGCTCAAATACCAAGATCGGCGTTCCTGAGTGGATCGTCTCAAACAGGGTAATTCCTCCCGGCTTTGATATGACCACATCGGCTTCCTGCATATAACGGTACACTTCATCCGTATATCCGATCACCTGGATATTCTCATATCTGCCGTGAAGTTTGTTATATATTTCCTTATTTTTCCCGGTAATGACCGTCACCTTCATATGACCGCAGGCGTTCAGCTCTTCATAAAATCCGGGGTTCTCAGGAAGGATTCCCAGTCCGCCGCCCATGATTAAAATCTGTTTTGCGCCGCTGTTTTTTGCAGTGGACTTCTCCCCTTCATCAAATTCCGGGCGGACCGGAATCCCATAAACGCAAATTCTCCGGCCGTCCACCCCCTTTTTTACCAAACCTGATTTCACGGTCCTGGATGGAACCAGATAGCAGTCCGTATTGGCGTTAATCCACTCGGAATGACTGCTGATATCGGTGATACAGGTGATGAGCGGAATTCTGCTGCCGGTCCTGCTTTTATACCAGGACATAATCTGGGAACAGAGGGGCAGGGTGGAAAGCACTGCATCCGGCTTCTCCTCTCCCAAAAGCTGTTTCATTTTCTTTAAAAAATATGGCAGAAATGCCGGCCTTAAATCAGGGCCTTTCTTTTCCATCCGGTTATAATAACTGTTATAGGCGCCGCTGCAATGAGTTACCATCAATCCAAAAGCCTGGTATACCCCGTCAGAACAAGTGGGGAATACATATTCAAACAGATCCAGGATAACCACCTCAGCCTGCGGATTCGCTTTTTGAACTTGTTTTTTTAGTGAATGGGCTGCTGAAAAATGTCCCATGCCAAATTTGCCTGTCATAACAAGGATTTTCATGTTCATACCCCATTTCATTCAGATACTATGGTTATAGTATGAACCTTAAATCTTTATATTTGGCTGTAAAATTTCTAAAGTTTTCTTCAGAATTTCCTATTTTGGAAAAATAGGCAGACAGATAACCGCCTGAAACCGATAATTTTTGCTTCTATACGTAAAACTTCCACCCATTTTTTCAATAATTTTCTGAGACGCTTTAATTCCGATCCCGTAGCTTTCCACCTCGATCTCCTCTTCCCTCATGGGATTTTCCTGGATCAGGCGCATTTGGTCTCCGTCCAGACGGACCCAAAATTCCACAGTTTCTTCCTTTACCGCATATTTTCCCACATTAGTACCCAAATTGTCAAATACTCTTCTAAGTTGGGCCACTTCCGCCTGAAGCGCAAAGGGCCGTTCCACCTCATAATAAAGTTTTGTTTTAAATCCCCGTTCTTCCAGCGCCTCCAAAAGATCTCCTAAAAGCTGGACGACCAGTTCATTTCCATCGTAGATTTCCGACTTGTCCGGCGCCGCTTCCCATACCGCATAGGAATAGGAAAACAGATCGTCCATCAGTTTTTTCATATGGTATGCCTGGCTCTTGGCTTTTTTCATATAGTTTTCCGCCTGCTCGCCGGAACATTTTTTATCGGTTATCATATCCAGGTAAAAGAGAACTGAGGTGAGAGGCGTCCGGATATCGTGGGATAAGGAAGTGATCATCTCATCCCGCTCCCTCTGAATCCTGTCCTTTTGTTCGATTTCCCTGTGCAGGCTGTCGCTCATCTGGTTGATCGTATGGGCCAGGGAATAGAGTTCATCCCTGCCACACTCCGGAATCCTGTACTCCTCTGAACCGTCCTCCAGAATTCTGATCCCCTTTTCAATCCTGGTTATATATTTTAACTTTTTCCTGACCAGCATGAGAAATACGGCCACAAAACAGGACGCTGTCACTCCTGCACTGAAAATCAGAATAAGCGTCCGGTATCTGACTTCAAAATAAGCCCTCACCGCAATCTCTCCGTCCCCATCGGAAAATGATACCGGATAGCTGAGGGACTGGTCATGCCTGTAGGCGTATCCCAGTTGAAGTTCCCTCTCCCTGCTCTCTCTGTCCATCGTGGTATAGCAGATTTTCCCATCCCTGTACACAGTGAGGAACACATACCAATTGTCATAATTCCAGTTTTCGATCCGCTCTACGTCCCCGATGGCCACATCATTGTCATCAATATAATTCTGGAAATCTTCCACTACGCCGCGGATATGCCTTTGGTAGTAATTCTTGTGATCCATAAGAATGCCCACAACCGCATTCAGCCCGTTAAACACAACCGCCTGGCACACAAAAGCGGCCAGGGCGGAAATAATCACATAATAAAGAAATGCCAGACTGAGGCGGGAAGGGTTTAAAATTTTCGACAATGTTTTATTCAATATAATACCCTCTTCCCCACATAGTTTTAATGTACTCAGGATTCTGCGGGTCTTTCTCAATCTTTTTCCGGATATTCCGGATATGTACCATCACATTGTTATTGGCAGAATAAAAATATGGCTCCTTCCACACGCTTTCATAGATATTTTCAGAAGAAAATACCTTTCTTCTGTTTTCCATCATCAGAACCAGAATCCCGTACTCCCTGGCGGTCAGATAGACTTTTGTCCCTTCCAATGTCACCGTTCTGGTATCCTTATCCACCACCAGTTCTCCCAGGCAGAGCCGGCTGCTGTTTGGGGCAGTTCCTTTTCCCTGGTAGACACAGTATCTGCGAATCAGGGATTTTACCCTGGACAGCAGTTCAGAATAGGAAAACGGCTTGGTCAGATAGTCGTCTCCACCTGCTGAAAATCCCATGGCTTTATCCGAATCCTGCATTTTAGCTGTCAAAAACAGGATCGGGGCCATGGTCTTCTGCCGGATCTCCGCACAGGCCACATAGCCGGATTTTAACGGCATCATAACATCCAGAATGATCAGGTCAATGGTCTCATCCGCCAGCCGGACCGCTTCATCTCCATCGGAAGCGGTTATCACCTCATATCCCTCTCCGGTCAAAAGAATCTGCAGAATCTCAATGATATCCTGACTGTCATCGGCAATCAGAACCTTCTGTCCCATGCTGCCACCTCCTTTATATGCCTATTGTAACCCAGACAGGACTTTTTTGAAAGACCTGAAAAAAATGGTTACCGTGACGCAGACGGCACAGAAGTCGGCAATCGGTTCCGCCAGGAACACGCCAAAGACCTTATTTTCCATAAACAGCGGAAGGATAAAGATCAGCGGGATCAGCAAAATCACCTTACGAAGTAAGGCCAAAAACACGGAAACCTTAGCATTTCCCAGAGCGATAAAGGTCTGCTGGCAGGCCAGCTGTGCGCCAAACAGCAGGGATACTGCCATATAGATGTGGATAGCCCATGTACAGTACTCGATGAGCGCCGCGTCGCTGGTGAAAATCAATATAAATACTTTCGGTAAGAACATGCACACTGCCCATAACAGAGTGGCATAGGATACGCTAGAGATCAAAAGGAGCTGGAACGCCTTTTTCACACGTTCCCCATTTCTGGCTCCATAATTAAAACTGATAATCGGCTGCGCTCCCTGGGTCAGGCCCTGGAGAGGAAGCAGTGAAAACTGCATAACGCTGGTAAGTATGGTCATAGCTCCTACTGCAATATCTCCACCGTATTTCAGCAGGGAAGCATTGAAGCAGACGGATAAAATACTTTCGGTAAACATCATAATAAACGGGGAAAGCCCCAAAGCGAGACAAGGCAGCACGATCTTGCGGTCCAGCCTTAAATTCTTTTTCTTGATTTTCAGCAGGCTCTTCTCCGAAGTCAAAAACTTCACAACCCAGATAGATGAAACCGCCTGTGAAAGAATCGTCGCCAAAGCGGCACCTCTTACGCCCATATGGAACCCAAAGATAAAAATCGGATCCAGAATAATATTGCAGACTGCGCCGATCAACACGGTATACATGCTGGTTTTGGCATATCCCTGTGCGGTGATAAATGCATTCAGCCCCAGAGCAAGCTGTACGAACAGCGTTCCCACAGAATAGATTTGCATATAAGCCCATGCATAAGGAATTGTATTTTCACTGGCTCCAAACAGCATTAAAATGGGTTTTCCGAACAGTAAAAATACCCCGGTCAGGAGGACGGCGATTCCCACCAGCATCGTAGTACAGTTACCCAGTATCTTTTCCGCTCCTTCATTGTCATTCTGCCCCATCATGATGGAGGAACGGGGCGCGCCTCCCATGCTGACAAAGGATGCAAATGCGGCGATGGCCATAATAATCGGCATGGTAACGCCTACCCCGGTCAATGCGGCCGTACCTACTTCGGGTATATGCCCGATATACATACGGTCTACCATATTATACATAACATTGATAATCTGGGCCGTAATGGCCGGAACCGCAAGCTGAAACAGCAGTTTCCCCACTTTCTCCGTCCCCAAGTTGGTCTCTTTTCCCTTTACTGAACTCATATCATTTCACTCCTTTTAACATTTCATCTAAATTCTGATTCATAATGGAAGTAGCCCGGTCCATGGCCGCCAGATCTTCTTCCGTAACTCCCTTTTGGAGCTGTTTTATAAATTCCCTTTTGCAGTTTTGCAGCCTCTTAACCACATCATCACTCTGTTTAGTCAGAATCAAATGGATCAGCCGCCGGTCCTTCGTATCTTTTTCAGTCTTTATAAAACCTTTGTTATACAAAGATTCCACCGATTTCGCCACCAGACCTTTTGATATATTCTTATAAAATGCAATATCCGAAGCGCTGTCCATACCAGGATTGTTGGATAAAAACATCATCACTTCGATCTCATTCGGCGTAAAATGGTATTCTTCTACCGTCTGGTAACATATCTTGCGGTAAACCTTGTTTACTTTAGCAAAATGAATAAAGTATCCTTCCTGTATTTTATACATTTTAACCTCGTTTCTGCCGTGGAGGCGGCGTTTATTAATGGAAATTTTTTCTCATATTATGGGAATTTATAGTTCTTTTATAAACAGTTCAAAAGTGAATTGTTCAAAAATGAATTATATAACAGTATATGCGGGATGTCAAGAATGTTTATTGGGGAATGGCTTGTTGGGGGATTGGTTTGCTGAGGGAATTGGTTTGCTGAGGGATTGGCGGAAGTTACGCCGTGGCGCATCGGAACGCGGGGGCGGAGGCAGACAAGCGGCGGGGATCCGGCTTCCAACCGTAAGTGGTTCTAGGTCTGCAAGGGCGGGCTGAGGCGGTGCGGCTGGGTATTGCCTGCCGCTGGGATAGAAAATATTTTTTTACATCGAACGTGAAGGCTTTTCTGAAAATCCCTTCACGATTTACTTTAAAACGTGAAGGGATTTTCGAAAAAGCCTTCACGTCTTAAAGTAAAACCTGAAGGGATTTTCAAAAAAGCCTTCACGTTTCATGTAAATTATTTTTTAACCTATTCCAAAGAAAATCAGCAGCACCCCCAGAAACACCAGGTTCGCCACAGTAAAAACCAGCAGATACCGCCCTCTTTTTTCCGGATATTCCCTCACCACATATTTATAAGAAATCAAACTGGCCATAGACGCGATCAACGTGCCCAATCCCCCCAGATTTGTTCCGATTATCAGCGCCTTCCACTGGTCCGTGAATCCGGATAGCAAAAGGGCTGCCGGCACATTGCTGATGACCTGGCTGGAAACCACTGCGGTCATCACCTCATTTCCGGTGACGATCCGGCTGATGAGGTCATAAAAGGCAGGAACCCTCTTCATATTCCCAATAAAGATAAAAAATCCGGCAAACGTTAATAACAGGGAATAATCGACACGCAAAAAGAGCTGCCTGTCGGTCACCATTATCGATATAACCACACAAATCAGCAGCACCTGCCAGGGAATCAATCTGGCAACCGATCCGATGCAGGCAATAAATAGCAGAAAATAAACCAGAAATCGCTTTCCAGTTCCCGCGTTTGCTCCTGTTTCCCGTTTCAAAGAAACCGTTTCAATCCCCCTATTCCTGACTGCCATTAACCAAACAAGCAAAAGGACCAGCGCTACCGCAGCAAATGGAACCATCAGCCTGATAAAACCAACAGGCGGAATCCCCGACAGGGAATAGAGGTATAAGTTCTGGGGATTGCCTATAGGGGTCACCATGCTTCCCAGATTCGCTGCAATTGTCTGCATCACGATGACCGGAATCAGCAGTTCTTCTAAAGCCGCCATTTTAAGCACGGTGATGGCAAATGGCACGAAAGTGATCAGCGCCACATCATTGGTGATCACCATGCTGGAAAAGAAACACAATGACACCAGAATGACCGCCACCTGCCTGCTGCCCTTCACCTGTTTTAACAGTCCTTCCCCAATCCTGTGGAATATGCCTAAATTCTGAAATCCTGCCATAACCGTCATAAGGCAGAACAGCAATGCCAATGTCTTATAATCCGTATATGTAACATATGTTCTGTCCGGAGCTACCAAAAACATGGATAACACCGCCAAAAGCAGGGCCGCCGACAGCACTGCTTCTCTTCTGATAAAAGTAATAATTTTCGCCTTCATCGCTTTTTATCATTTCCTCCCTTTTTCTTCCATTCCAGATTATAACACCTTTTGTGATTTTGTCACTGAAAATATTTCATTTTTCCCCTATACTCAATCACATAAAAAAGAAATGGGGTTATAAGCGATGAAATACAAAGCAATTGTAAATCAGGATGAATGCGTTGCCTGCGGAGCATGCGTCAAGGTGTGTCCGCGAAAGGCCATCAGTATTTATAAAGGAATCTACGCAGCCGTGGATTTCACATCATGTGTCGGGTGCGGGCTGTGTGTCAGCACATGTCCGGCCAGCGTAATAGAAAAAACAGAGGTGAACAGTTGATGAAACAGAAACGTTGGTATGATTATTTATGGATTGCTTCTCTTTTATATTTGATTTTAGGATTTTTTAATATACTCTTTGCATGGCTGGGGCTGATCTGTTTTTTAGTTCCCCTCGGCATCTCCGTCATTGGCGGCAACAAATCCTACTGCAACCGGTACTGCGGGCGCGGCCAGTTATTCCAGCTCTTAGGCGGAAAGCTGAAACTTTCCAGAAACAAACCGATCCCTGCATTTCTCCGGTCCAAATGGTTCCGGTATGGGTTTCTGGCATTTTTTATGACTATGTTTTTAAATATGATCTTTTCCACTTATCTGGTGTTTGCAGGAGCCAGAACCCTGAAAGAAGTGGTTACCATCCTCTGGACCTTTAAAGTGCCATGGCATTTTGCAGGCGTGGATTTGGATATTCCCCACTGGGTACAGCAGTTTTCTTTTGGATTTTACAGCGTTATGCTGACCTCTACCATGCTAGGAACCATCACCATGCTGTTATTCCGTCCCCGTTCCTGGTGTGTCTACTGCCCAATGGGAACCATGACGCAGATGATCTGCAAAGCAAAAAATCATGACAGCCACACTAAAGGATAAGATCATAACTTTCCGCGATCATCCGTTTTATATCCTTATTAGGAATCGTGCCGTCTAATATCAGTGAATTCCAGTGTTTTTTATTCATATGATAAGCAGGTACCACTGATTCCCATGCATTTCTCCAGAATTCAATCCACTCGGGGCTGCATTTTACATTCACCCAGACAGCCCCTTCCCTTTCATATATGTAGGCAAAACTTTTTTTGTTCTTGCGGTATCTCATAACCGTCCAGTTTTCATCATGGAACGGATAGTCCTCATATACATCTTCCAGCGATTTACAGTATTTAATTACTTCTTCCCTTGTCTTCATACGTTCTTCCATTGCTGCTATGATCAGCTTTTTCCTGTTACATTAAATAGGTACCGGATTTATCTTACCATAATCTTTTCCCCATGTATATCTGTCTCCCCATTAAAGTGAAAACCGAACTCCTGATAGAGATGGATTGCCGTCTGATTTCCCTCCACCACACTGAGATAGATCTTTTCACAGTTGTATTCCTTCTTTATTTTATCCAACAGAATAGGGAGGCAGGCTTTTCCGTAACCTCTGCCCTGAAATCTTTCATCGATTAAAAGCCTGTCCATCCAGACACGGTTTTCTAAACCTTTTTCTTCCCACATACAATACATGGCAAATCCTACCAGCTGGCCGTCGGCATAGATCCCCACAGGCCTCCAAAAGGACCACTGCGCTGCTTCGTCCAAACATTGTTTTACGGTTTCCACAAAGCCTTTTTGACTTCCGGCTATCCGTAGATTCAACACCTCTTTTTTGTTTTCTGCCGTTACCGGCTTAAATATAATATCCATATTTCCCTCCAGATAAAATTTCCATAGAATCCACTATAAACTATGGGGTTACCCTATGGTCAAGAGAGAAGCAGAGATTTCATTTTTAATGGATCCTCTGTTTAAGCAAAACTTCCGGCCAGATCTACGGCCTGGGGCGCTGCTATGAAGATGTGGTCCGACACCCGTTCAATGGTTCCATTGACACAGTATACCGCTCCTGATGTGAAATCGATCACTCTGGGCGCATTTCTGATATCCAGTTTTTCCAGGCTTATGATAACCGTTCTGCCTTCCAGCAGATAATCGGATATCTCTTTTGCATCCTCCATCGAAGTGGGGCGTAGCATGACCACCTCCATCGGGGTTTCCTCTTTGACGGCCGGGGTGTGAAAGAAAAGGGAGGGCACGCTGTACTTCACCTCTCTTATTTCTTCCCGCTCCTCCTCCTGGTCATATTCGTAATCCTCTTCATCTCCATAGTCATTTAAACGAATTGAATCCATCATCCGGTTTAAAATATTCATTTCCAACTTCCTCCTCAAATCTATTCTATTAAAGTTTGTCCAAAAACTGCTTTACACAAATCCATAGGGCTTTTTATATAAATGTTTCCGGACCTGCTTGGAATCTTCTTTCGTTTATATATAGTATATTCATGACCATAGCCCGATCATTCTGATTATTTTCCGGAAATAAAAAAAAGTCTGGGCAGACGTCTGAATATGTCCGCTTTCGACTTTTTTCTTTTTTCCGGTTTGATCATCCCGGCTGTATTCCAGGTTCCCCATCATACTTCACAGACCGGTCATCCGCATTGAAAATAGAGTTGATATACAGCTTTTTATCCGCCGTCATCACCCACAGTTCTCCGTCACCGATCCACACGCCCTGATCATTGTAATTCAAATCTTTCTTGCTGTCTTCCTCCAGTTTTGCTATAAAATCTTCGGTAAAAATGTCATCATAATAATCCAGAAATTCCTCAGCATCGTCCACGATCAGATCCCCATCCGGCACAGTCACCTTCCTGGGATAGAGAATCATTTCCGCGGCTTCTGCCTTTTCGCCGGCTTTTAGATGAGAAACAAAGGTCTGTATGAATGTTTCCGCCTCATCCATCCTTATCCCGGCCACCGCATACACCGGATCTTCCTCCGCCGTACCTGAGCTAACCTGGGTCGTGCTCTCCTGAGCAGTTTTTGTGGTCTGTCCGGCCTCCTGTTCTGCTTTTTTATTTCCACAGCCAGAGACCAGCGCCGCCAGTAAAGCGGCTGCCGCCAGCAATCCATAAACTTGTTTTTTCATCGTTAAACTCCTTTCCGCAACTTTGTCTGCCAGCATATCATAACTAATTTAAAAAAGCTTTAAGATTTTCATTCAACTTTTATAATTTTAAAATCCTCTGCCCCAAGGCCGTCTGCTCCAATGCCGGACAACGAAACTGTCCCAAATTTCTGCAGGATCTACAACGAATCACCTGTATTTCCAAACCAGTACGGCACCCATACACAGAAGAAAATAATCAGGAGGCTGAAAAACAGCCTCCAAAATCACATTTCAGCTTTATTTTATTAATTTGTATACACGAGACTTGCATTTATTTTTTTAAAAACGCATAAATATTAATGTCAATAGTTATATTATGCCTTTAATCACAGTTTTTTAGTTGTTATTTCAACAACCTATTGACTGTAAGTTTTATTTATGGTATTCTTAGGACCAACAAAGGAAATTAAAACAAAGCAGAATTTAAAGAAAGCGAGGAACCACATATGGCATCTTATATCTTCAGTGAAATCAAGGAATCCGACAAAAGAGCACAGAGACAACTGCATACTTTACTTGCAAATGCAGGAATCGTTCCTGAACATGCAGCAGATTTTACACTTGGTGTCTTCGATGAAGACTATAACCTGGTTGCAACCGGTTCAACTTATGAGAACCATTTTCACAGCCTGGCCGTTGATGCCGCTCACCGTGGAAAAGGCCTTCTCAGCCAGGTGCTCTCTTACTTGTATGAATTACAGTTCAACCTGGGCAATCATGAGCTCTATTTAAAGGCCAACAGGGATTTGATCCCCATGTTCAACAGTCTGGGCTTCCGTGAGATCGCTCCGGTAGGCAGAGATGAAGTTTACATGGGAAACCTGAAAGCTTTCATGAATCAGGAAACCGCTTTGAGTGCATAATAATTAAAAGCCGATGCATAATATGCAGCGGCTTTTTCTATTCGTCTACTCTTTTCTGTTGTTCTTCAAAGTCTCCGTTATCACCTCTTTTACCTCTTCCGTCCGTATACCAAGGGATGCAGCCAATTCTTCTTCAAAGGAACGCTCCACCATGGACATGGTTTCCACATCAGAGGCCGCCATCTTTTTCCCGATACTGGTTCTCTCCCTCTTTCGCTGATACAGCTCCTTTACGATTCTCACCCTGGCCCGGCAGTCATCGGAATGAAAAGCACTCTTGTATTCCCGTTCCCTCATCTTTTCATCATGAATCGTAAGGGGTTCAATGTCGGGAAGTTCCTTTATCACCCTCATGGCCTCCTCTCTGGACATTACGGGACGAAGGGATTCTCCGGCCTTTCTGACAGGCACATAAATCGTCTCTTTCATCTCCCTGACAGGGTGCATGATATAGTACACCTCTTCTTTATCCATCATTTTAAGCTTTGAAATCTCATCAATTCTGCAGACTTTTCCGCTCCAATGAACGACAAAATCCTGTTTCTTATACCCTGTTTCTATCATATTCCACCACAACCTTTTCCAAATGCAGACATAGTTCTATTACTATCTTAACACTTTTTCCAGCGCTTCATAAGTAAATTTTTATATTTCGTCAGTTTTGCACAGGAATAAGGCCTGGTACAATTGATACATTTAACCAAAAAAAATCCGGTTTTCCAGCCATAATGCCCCTGAAGCCCAGCCACTGTACCTAATCCAGTTTCAGATCGCAGGCTGCATTCGGTTCCATATTACCGCCGCTGTCCGTATACAGTTTAGCCAGCACATCATAATCAAAGGTTCCTGAAACGTCCTTATAAAATTTCTGTTCTTTGCTCAGCCAGAAAATACCGTTCTTATCCACATCAATGGAGGCGCTTTCCTCATCATCCACCACGAAATAAACGGTAAAGGATGTGGCCTCATCAATGCTCTGATCCGTTTCCTCCAGCTTCATGGTGCGGAACGCATCCGCCACTTCTTTAATGGATTCCTGATCTTCTTTATAATAGGAATAACACTGATAACCATAATACATAGTGACAGAAGCCGCCCGGTCCGCTTCCTCCATCAGCGCTTCCACCTTTTCGTCCCGCCTTCCCTTTTCAGACGAACAGCCGGACAACATAACAGCAGACAACAAAATACCAAATATAACGGCAGCCACTCCCTTAACGTTGTTTTTCATACAGATTTACGCTTCCTTTCCTGTAAAATAGCTCGCTCCATACTGTAATTATATTTGTTACAGTATGGAATGTCAAGCTATTTTTTCTATTATGTGAAATATCAGGTTACTACTCCCAGGCCGCCCCATCTGCCAGATATTTTACGCTGTAGCACTCTGAAGGCTCCACCATATCCATCTTACCGATCATCCGGTCAATTACCGGAACAGGCACGCTTCTCTTCCGTATCTGGTTTCTCTTAAGAAGCTGCTCATAGGGAGCTTCAATATAGAAGACCGTCACTCTGGCCCCATAGCCTTCACACAGGCTGTAAAGCTTTCTTCTGGTGTCTGAGACGATATTGGTGGCATCCCAGACAAAGGGCTGTTTCTTCCGCAAATACACCTTTGCCCGTTCCCTGGCCTCTGCCGCAACCGCCCCTGATCCGCCTTCCGGGCCAATCCCCCATTCCTCCCTGATATCATCCAATGATATCACAGGAATGTCTTTCAGGTATTCCCTGATAAATGTATCTTTCCCGGCCAGCGGAAGGCCGGACATCAAATAGACTGGGAATTCCGTTTCATCATACAGACAGTCCTTTTGCCATACCCTGGCGCCCTGATAGAAACGGAGCCTGGTGTATTCATTGGCAAATACCGGTTTCCTCTCATAACAATCCAGTTCCCGGCAATACTCTTTAAAATATTCCACCGTTAAAAGTTTCTGCCCGGAATCCTCGCATACCCGCCCAAGAATATCCCCCTTTCCCAACAGGTAAAGAAGTGGAAAGCGGACGCACTCTCTCGCCCGCAGCAAATGCACATCCACCGGTTCTTTTTCCATAAACAAGGACGGAAGCCCATGAAAGCGGATCAGCCACGCGATTTCTTCTCTTTCCTGAAAACTGATTTCAAACCTGGATGCATATTCCCTATAACAAAGCTGCCGGAACATCTTAGCCCCGGTCACTGCATGTTTTGGGGATACGATCCTGCCGTCCTCTTCCTTCGTACACTTTATTTTCCCTATATCGTGGAAAAATGCTGCCATACTCAGGATTCCTTTTTCATCTTCGTCCAGCATCTTCCATTGCGGAAGCTTTTTAATCTCCTCAAGAACCCTTTGCGTATGGTTCCAAACATTACCTTCCCCATGATAAACAGGATTTTGAGGCACTTCCATCATGATTTCCGCCAGTTTAAATTCCTCTTCAAATGCTGCGGTTTCATACTGGTTTTGTGCCAGAAAATCAAAAAGTCTCTGTTTCATCTCATCCTCCTTGCCAGAGCGTTTTTGCTCAGGCACGCGCTGAAAATTTCAGATTCCCAGCTGCGATTCTAACTTGTGGCGGCCCCATTTTTTGGCCTGCCTGCATTTATCCCTCTCTGGCAAACAGATCCGTCCCTGGTTTTAAACGGTTTGGAACCATAGGACGGTCGATCCAATGGGTTTCCGAATCCAGGATCGTGTTGAGAAAGGAACTGCGGACGTATTTTAACCGGTCCACAACGAAGTCCCCTTCTTCCACTTTAATATAGATTCCTTCCATCAGGTCCGTACTGTCTGTCTGCCGCTTTACCGTTTCATAGGACAGTCCCTGTTCCAGGCACTGTTTTTCCAGAACGTCCGGAAATCTTTCAGATTTGAAATGGGATTTTCCCAAATAGGATGTCAGCTCATTTAAACTGTCCAGCCTTCCTTCAAATAAAACCAGCACCGAAACAATGAACGGAGATCCCTTCAGCAGCTCTCTCCTTTTATTTGTGCTCAAAAAAGCATGTTTCTCTTTATCGAACAGATCAAATTCCATAAAATAATGGGTCAGTTCATCATAATAAACCGTATGTTTGGCATACAGCCACTCTCCGTACATGATGTACCGGGTTCCCAAAAGCTGGTACAGTTCGTAACGGAAACAGTTGGCCCATACTTTGAACAGATCAAACTGCTTTTCTCCATATCCTCCGTTCAGATAATGCCCCCTGCTCTGCAGCATGAGGCGGCCGTCCTCTCCAAAACTGATGCCGCAGTTGGCACCGTCCACCTTTTCTTCCAGCACCACATAGCGCCCTTTTATCTCATCAAAGGGTACATTTTTTAAGTCTTCATCCCCGGCCTGTATTCTCGATCCTTCTATATGCCGGGTTCTCGGGTATTTCAATATCGTTTCCATATAATCTGCCTCATTTCTTCGCGGCTGATACGATATAGCTTTATACAAAAAGGCTGCAGAAACAAACGTCCCGCAGCCTATCACGCAGTAAGCCCCATGCCGGATCGTATCAGAGTTTTTAGGTAACAAAAATAAACGGGATATTATGGATTCCCTGTTCCATCTTTGTCTGAAACTCTGATACAATTACATGGTTCTCACCCTTTCCTCTATAATATTCTCACTATAACACCAATACCGGCCTAAAGTCAACCGGCTTTCCAAAGCAATTTGTTATCTTCAAACACCACATCCAGGTTCCCCTTATCCCTCATCCAAGAAAGATAGGAACGCAAAGTGCTTCCCACCAGCACGTACTGTTCAAAATTCAGGGTCAGTCCGTATTCATCGAACAAACGCTTTAACAGATCCTCGAAACAGGATGGAGTTTCACAGAATTTCAGAAGCTTGCTTTCAATCTCCAAAATCTTTTCCCTGTTGCATTTCAGCAAAGGACTGGGATCCGCATCAGCCGCCGCATGGGCAGGAACGAAAAGTCCGGCCTCCATTTCTCCCACCCGATCAAGGGTTTCCAGATATTTTTCCACATCATAGATAAAGGATATCTGATATTTTTCCAATGTCTCCCGGCTGCTCAGGCAGTCGGCAAGAAATACGGTATTGTCGGGTGTCTTGATACCGATCATCTGGAAAAAATGTCCCGGCAGAGGGATTACTTCCAATTCCTTTGGAAAACTATCATCTTCCAGGCTCAGCGCCCCGCTTTCTTCCGCCAATAAAAACTTATGCCTTAAATCCCTGCACGGGTAACCCCCATACAGAAATGACGGTTCTAATAATGGATGGCGGATAAAAGGAACCTCCATTTCAGCAGCAAAGACTTTGCACCCTGTCTGTTTCTGAAGATACCGGTTTCCTCCTATATGATCCGCATTGGAATGCGTATTGATGATCCCCTGAAGTTTCCAGCCATTGGCATTCAGAATCTTTAAAATCTTTTTCCCGGCATCCTTATCCCCGCCGCTGTCAATCAGGTAAGCTTCTGAATTTTCCCTGACATAAATACCGGCTTTTGCTGGGCAGTTGATATAATAACTCTGTGTTCCCGCCTGGATTAATTCGTACATGTTTGTCCCTCCTCCGTATTCGTTTCCTGTATTATATCATTTTGCCGCCTTCTCCACCACAATAATTCCATTTATCCGGCCAATTGGAGCTTTCACATGAATTTTTCTTTTACAAACTGCTTTCACATGATATAATAACTACATATTTGGCCTAAATTCGTATCTGATACAGGGTCCTGCCGTATCAGAATACAAGTTCTAAAGAATATGCCAAACTCACGAAGGAGCGGAAATGAAAAAAGTATTAATACAAGACACCGGCAATTCAAACCAGAAAACGCTGGCGGCGATATTGGAACCCCAATATGATCTGACTTTTTGCGGCCAGGATTCTGTTCTGACGCATCTTCTGGATCCCAGCAGCCATATCGATATTCTGATTCTGGATTTTCACACCCCCAAAAATGACGGTCCCGGCATTTTCAGCGCTGTGCATTCTGATCCCAGCCTGGCTCATATAACCGTGATTGCAGATGTGGGGGCTGGAGAAAAACAGAATGAATTGAACGCCTTGAAATCCGGTATCACAGCTTTGATTCAATCTCCTTATGATTCCGATATTATTTCCCTTCAGATAGATAACGCCGTACAGGAAGTACATAAACTTCAATTGGCCCGGCAGCAGTTGGAAGACGCTTTCAACGGGCAGATGTCATTTAGGAATATCGTGGAACAGAACGTGGCCAGCTACTGCCGCCTCAATCTGAGCCGTAACTGCCTTGGACCTGGAATTGCCCCCTGCCAGGAGATGGATTATCTGTTTGCTTTTAAGTCGGTAGACGAATTTTTTAACTCCATCTATCCTTTTATCCCGGACAGCCTTCAAAAGCAGACCTATCAGAGCATTTTCTGCCGCAAGAATATGATAGAAAGTTTTCTGGCCGGAAAACAGCATCTGGAATTAGAGCATAAATCCACCGTAAACAGCGGGCGGACCGAATGGGTGGAAACCCATGCAAATATCATGAAAAATCCTGAAACGGGCGATATAGAGGCGCTGTTATACACCTTTGATACCGATGACAGAAAAGTCACCCAGCTTTTATTCGATAAAGTGGTTAATTCAGAATATGACTACCTGTCCACCATAGATATCCCCAATGATATTTATAAGATGTACAGCCATAACATGAATGCTACTTCTATTCCGGAATCTTATGGTTCTTATCACCAAATCTGTCTGACCGAAGCGGTAAAACAAGTCAGTGAAAATACCCGGAAAGACTATCTGCATTATTTGGACCCAAAAAACATACTGAAAACCCTGGAAACAACGGATCAGTTTTCCTTTAACTTTGAAACCCTGGAAAAGGACGGCAGCATCCGCACCAGAAAAATGCAGCTTTCCTATTTAGACAGAGACGCCAAAATCCTGTGTGCCACCAGACGTGACATCACTGACATTCTGGCGGAAGAACAGAGGAAAGCGGAAATCCTCAAAGATGCCCTGGACGCAGCAAGACAGGCCAGCACTGCAAAATCAGATTTCCTGTCCCGCATGAGCCATGAAATCCGCACCCCTATGAATGCCATCATCGGCATGACTACCATCGCTTCCCAGTGTATCGGCGATGATAAACAGGTGTCCGAATGTCTGTCCAAAATCGGCATCTCCTCCCGTTTCCTGCTGACGCTTATCAATGATATTCTGGATATGAGCCGGATCGAAAGCGGCAAGGTCCTTCTCAAAAATGAAAGAATACCCTTTGAGGAGTTTATAAACGGAGTTAATTCCATCTGTTATACCCAGGCACAGGCAAAAGATATCGATTACGAGAGCATTGTGGATGCCCATTTAGACGATTATTATGTAGGAGATGCCATGAAACTGCAGCAGATCCTGATTAACATTCTTTCCAATGCCGTAAAATTCACCCCTCCCGGCGGCAATGTCACATTCCGGGTCAGGGAAAAAAAGCGGATGCGGGAAAATGCCGTTCTGGAATTCGTTATCAGCGACACCGGCTGCGGCATGAACGATGATTTCATACCAAAACTGTTTGAACCATTTGCCCAGGAACATGAGGACGGAATCAATGTGTATGCCGGAACCGGCCTCGGCATGGCTATTTGTAAGAATTTTGTAGACCTCATGGACGGACAGATTCAGGTCAGGAGTATGCCGGGTATCGGTTCAGAATTTGTGGTAGATGTCAAACTGGGAATTACCAATGAATCCAAGCTGAAGCGCTCATCCAAACAGCCCTATAATTTCTCTAATCTGACCTCACTCGTTGTGGACGATGATGTGGCGGTCTGTGAACAGGCGGTCATCACCCTGCATGAAATCGGCATAAAAGCGGATTGGGTGGACAGCGGACGCCATGCAATCGAACTCGTGCGGAAAAAATGGGAAGCAAAACAGTATTTTGATCTGATCTTAATCGATTGGAAGATGCCTGAATTGGATGGAATCGAAACCGCCCGTCAGATACGCCGCATCGTCGGACCGGATGTTACCATCATCATCATAACAGCCTATGATTGGGCTTCTATTGAACAGGAGGCCAAAAAAGCCGGGGTCAATATGCTGGTCAGCAAGCCTCTGTTCAAATCCTCTCTGGTTTCAGCTTTCCAAAAAGCCTTCGACCAAAAAGAGGAGGCTGCCGCCGTTGTAGAGCAGGTTTTTGATTTTACAGGAAAACGTGTTCTTCTCGCAGAGGATCACCCAATGAACGCGGAAATCGCCCAGTACCTTTTAAAAGATAAGGGTATGGAAGTCGATCATGCCGAGAATGGAATCAAAGCCGTGGAAATGTTCACTCTGGCCTCACCGGGATATTACGATGCGATCTTAATGGACATCCGGATGCCGTATATGGATGGGCTGCAGGCCACCATAAGCATCCGCCACCTGGATAAACAGGATGCCAAAACCATTCCAATTATCGCCATGACAGCCGATGCTTTCGACGAAGACGTCACAAAAGCAAAACAGGCAGGCATGAACGCCCACCTGGCAAAGCCAATCGATCCTAAGGATTTATTTACTACGTTGTATCATTATATTTGTTAGTTGTATAAGTTACGCCGGGAAGAAGGGGGAACCGGAGCCGGCTGTGTACTGGCACTAGTCATATAACAAATTCTTCATTAGAAATTTAATTTTTAGTTTTTTATATCTTTTATCCCGCAGCAAGAGATAACCAGCAGGAAAGCAGGGAGCGTCGGAGGCCGGAAGTCCGTAACGGGCAGAGGGAACGGTGCGGGAATTCGGCTTCCTGCCGTTTAGTGGAACTTAACCTGCAGGGACAAAAAAAGACGGGCAGAAACTGAAAACCGAATCAGTTTCTGAGATGCCCCTGAACGGTAAAGTCCATAAAGAGTTTACCGTGAATGGGCATCGGACCGTCTTTTTTTATTCCTGCAGGTTTAGCTCCACTTAACGGCTGGAAGCCGAATTCCCGCACCGTTCCCTCTGCCCGTTACGGACTTCCGGCCTCCGACGCTCCCTGCTTTCCTGCGTAACTTTCTAAACCCCTAAATTCCCCTTCACTCTCCATTCCCCGTAGCCAGCTCATTATCCATCGGAGATATAGCCGATAAAAAGCCCTGTACGGAATGGTTATAAATGTTAAACTGCCTTCTCCCGTTCTGCTTGGAATAATAGAGCGCCTGATCCGCATTTCCGAACAATTCTTCGTAATTTGTACCATGTTCCGGATATAGTGCCACGCCCATGCTGATTGAGATGCAAAATCCGCCGCACTGGCCCACCAGGGAGCTGAATATGCGTTCCACAACCGGTTCTATCTCATCCCTGAATTCGATAAAAATAACGAATTCATCTCCGCCCACACGGGCCGCAATATCTTCCTTGCGGATGCTGTCTATGGCCTTTTGGGCCGTATATTTCAGCACATTGTCACCAAACAGATGGCCATGCTGGTCATTGGCATTCTTAAAATGATCCAGATCAAATAAGAGCAATGCAAAACGCCGTTCCCTGCCATTTACCAGTATTCTCTCAATGGCCTGGCGCACGGATCTGTGATTATAGAGCTTGGTCAGCGGATCCTGATCCGCCATCTGCTTTAAAGTCTCAACACGAATGTGTTCGTCGTGAATATCCGTACATTTACCGATCATGCCCGTAAGCTCTCCAGGATCGTCTCCCACCCACAGGGAACGGGCCACAATTTTAAACCATCTGGAAGACCCGTGGATATTCATCTGATAACTGCATGAAACCACCGGATTGGCGGATGTGGTCTCCTTTATCCGCCGCTCAAGGTCGCGGTAATCTTTTTCTGAAATGATGGAAAGCAGCTCCTGGTTCCCGCTTGGATGGGTTATCAATTCCCTGACACCCAAAAAGGCCGCCCCCCACTCAGAAAAGGAAAGCATGTCTGTCTGTATGTTATATTCAAACTGGATTTCCTTGGACATCGCGGCGAAGAACTGGTATTTTGTCCTCTCCTGTTCCAACAGTGCATTGGCAATACAGCCCGCCA
>JAGZXV010000326.1 GCA_018378255.1 Clostridiaceae bacterium
TATATCAAAACAGACGTAAAACTTAAATATCGTGTTAAATTTTCAAGGTACAAATTTATATCAAAGGTCTTTGACCTTTTGACACCCGAATCTTCATAGAAAATTCGTCCTATGAAATAAAAAAGCCCTCCGGGCAGGAACGCACTACGGCGGCAGGGAATTATGTCGCTGAAGCGACCCGCCGTAGGCGGAGAATCCCACCGGCAGCATTTTTTGATTTATGATAAATTGAATATCAAATTAAATATCAGCTGCAGATTGTATTTACAGATGTTTTGGAATCCATTATGATATAGGTAAACAAAAATGGGAGGTTTGTGGATTGGCAACGATAAAAGATGTGGCGAGACTGGCGCAGGTCTCAATCGGGACTGTGTCCAATGTGCTGAATGGCAAAACGAAAAATGAAGAGCTGATCAGGCGTGTGGAAAATGCTGTGGAACAATTGTCTTACCGCCCGGATGCCAATGCCAGAAATTTGAAAAATACAAACAGTGGTCTGGTAGGGATTATGGTTCCGGATTTAAGCCAGCCCCAGTATGCCGCATTTCTGCAGCAGATGGAAAGCATATTGAGGGAGCACGGCTATTCGGTTCTGGTGAAACTGAGCCGCAATAACCGGATGGTGGTTAAAAAAGGGATCGCCGGTTTTATGGAACAGGGCGTGGACGGCATTATCGTCTATTCCGCTATCCACATTAAGAGTACGGACATTCCCAGAAATTATGAGATGCCTATGGTTTTGATCACCGGCCAAAATGTTCCGGGTTTTCCGGGAGATCAGATTATTCTGGATTATACCAATGCATTCGGCCAGGTGATGGAGAAGCTCAGGCTGAAGGGGCTCTCCCATGTGGGGCTGATCATGGAATACAATATATTGGAAGACGGAGGCCTGTCTTCTGTTTATAACAGCTATTTTCCGAATATGGATCTGGTCAAATCCGTGGACAGCAGCAGGGAAAGCGGATTCCAGGCCCTGTTCCAACTGGCCTACAGCCACCCTGAGTTGGACGGCGTCATAGCCGGCAGCAGTTCTCTTGCCCAGGGCATAAAAAAGGCGCAGGCCGCGCTGGGGCTCAGGGACCTCTGTGTGGCCGCAGTTAAGGAGAGCAGTTGGATTGAGGATGAAGGAAACTATGATGTCCAGATGACCATATCCCAGACCCTGGTGGCGGAAAAGGCGGCAGGCTGCCTTCTTCGCAGTTTGGAAGAGGCGGCGGAGCACGAGTTTACAATCGACAGGGTGGAGGCTAAAATGGATTGGTTCCAGCCTATGAATGCCGGAATCGGAAAATCATCAGCCGGCCTGAGATTTGCCATGCTGGACAGCCCTTCGGCCAGAAGCCTGCAGATGCTCAGTTCCATCTATAGGAAAGAGAGCGGGGCGGAGGTAGAATTTGATCTGTTCACCTATCAGGAGCTGGAAGATCTTTTATATTCCCAGGCTGCGGATAAATGCAGCAGTTATGATGGCTTCATGATGGATCTTCCATGGCTGGACGGCCTGATTGAGAGCGGTTATGTGAAGAATCTGGATACATTTTATGAGGGCAACAGGGAATTTTTTGACGGTTTTTTAGAAGGGGTTCTGAAAGATTTTGGGATGTATGTGGAATCTGTTTATGGTGTCCCCTTTATGTCGGGCGCCCAGCTCCTGTTCTATCAGCGGGATCTGTTTGAGGACAGAAAACTTAAAATCCTGTATCAAAGAATGTACGGCAGTCAACTGCAGCCGCCGAAAACGTGGGAGGAGTTTAACCATGTGGCAGAATTTTTCACTCGGTCGCTGAACGAAAAGTCACCGGTTCCTTATGGCGCTTCTTTAGCCCGCGGTGTGAACGTATATACGTCCATCTATTTTCTGTCTCATTTATGGTCTTACGGCGGTCATGTATTTGATGAAAAAGGCAGACCGGATCTGGATTCTGTTCCGGCATTAAATGCGTTTAAAAACATGGTGGAAAGCTACCGCTGCACGTCCGGCCGGGAAATCTGTTCCTGGAATGAGCTTTCTGAAGAATTTAAAAGCGGAAAAAGCGCTATGATTATTCTGTATGATTCCGATGCGGGAGATATCAATAATTATACCAGTTCCAAAGTGGCAGGCAATCTGGGATTTGATCTGATACCGGGAGGCGCTCCTGTTATGGGAGGCTGGAGTCTGGCTTTAAACACTTATGGAAAACACCAGAAAGAAGCGGAACAATTCCTTTTGTGGGCGTGCGGACTGCAAAATTCCATACCACTGGCCCTTTTGGGCGGTTCCACACTGAGAGCCGAATACTATAACCGGACGGATTTGGAAAATATCGAGCCATGGAAACCATTGATCCTGCCCAGCTTCCGCCAGAGCAGGAAGAGAATCATGCCGGAAATCCTGGATGACAGCATGTATAAAAATACCATCTATACCAGGATCATTCCCGAGGAGATACAGAATGTGCTGGAGGGAAAGGCAACGGAAGAGGAAGCACTGCGGGCGATGCAAAGCCGTATTGCAAAATTTATGGCCCTGTAAAGATTGGGGGGATCTTTATTTAGGGGATTTGGCGGGAGTTACGCCGTGAATTCAGGGAACGCGGAGCAGGCGGAAAACCGGATTGTGAGGGGCGTCTTTAGGGAGGCGGTTCCAGGTCCGCAGAAGGCCGGGGCACGGTCCGCGGTTTCAGCTCATGGTTCCGGCCGGGGCAGCTCTAGGGCGGAAAGGAAGGAACAAATCGCTGAAACCGCGGACCGTGCCCCGGCCTTCTGCGGACCTGGAACCGCCTCCCTAAAGGCGCCCCTCACAATCCGGTTTTCCGCCTGCCCCGCGTTCCCTGAATTCATGGCTGTGTATCGGCTGCAGTAAGGATAAATAAAACTTGGAGAAGGAAAGTAGAAAAAGTAAAGAAGCGTTTGATTGAGATGATATTTGGTATTTAGTCAGGTTTATGACATGGAGATTTAATGTAAATGGCTTGGGGATTAACAGTAAAACGTCAAGGCTTTTTCGAAAATGCCTTGACGTTTGATGTTAAATTTTCTTATAATTTACAAAATTGTTTTTTAATTCCTTGCTCCAGAGAAAACCAGCAGGAAAGTGGGGAGGGTGGATGGCGGAGAACCAGGGCGGGGACCTGAACGGAGGTACCAAACGATACAGGGGTCGTGTGGAAACCGTTTAGTGGAACTTAGGCTCTCAGCATGAAAAAAAGCGGGCAGAAACTGAAAACCGAATCAGTTTCTGAGATGCCCCTGAACGGTAA
>JAGZXV010000046.1 GCA_018378255.1 Clostridiaceae bacterium
CCCCCGCCCGGTCCGATGCCTCACCCCCGATCCCTGGATTCACGGCGTTACTTTTGCCAATCACTTAAATAAAGATTTTATTCCCATCCTCCCCAAACCTCCGGCCGGTATCCGATAGTCGCCTTTTTTCCATTTCTCACAACGGGAGTTTTTAAAATCTGCTGGTTCTCCAGCATTTTTTCTTCTTTATCCTCGCTTGCAAGATATTTAACCAAAGCCAGCAGGTCTTTATCCTTGCAGTTTTCGTCGATCATATTTTCATATCCGCCCACCGCCTGTTTGACGCTGTTGAACTCGCCTTTGCTCATGGGCTTTTCTTTGAGGTCGATGAACTGGAATTTGATTCCCCGCTCTTTAAAATAGCGCTGTGCCTTTTTGGTGTCAAAACATTTTGTTCTTCCAAATATCTGTATGTTCATGTGCCGCCTCCTGTTGTCTGTTATATTGATTCTGCCCGCATTTTAAACTGGCCAATGGCCTGATCGATAGAGTTGCAGTCCAGGCCCTGATTTTTGAGGCCGTTTTCTTCAATAGCGACTACATGGAAAATGTAATCGTTAACAGGTACATAATCCATTTCAATCAGCACATTGGCTTCTACATCCTGAAGCAGCACAATGGTTGTCTGCGTGCTGTGGATGTATTTTTGTACTTCTGATAAGTATTTAATACAGTTTTTTTCCTGGGAGAAAATATCCGCCAGTTTATTCAGTTTCTCTTCCCGGTCCGCTGATGTGCATTTTGTGTAGTTCCACATAGGCCCTCCTTGTACATTGAATGTCTGTATGATCCGGCCATAACTATTTTCCGGCCCTTGGGGCCACGTCATGATCCTTTCTATAGTTTATCATATCTGAATACACCTTTCTACTCAAGTTCTGCAAAAATGCAGACGGAGCAGGTTTCTGTGCCGTTTTTTGCCCCAAAACATAAAACAAATTGACAATAAAATGGGGATATTTTACACTGTTAAAAGCAGGGTGTATTTTCCCCCTACGAAGACAGGGAATAGAATTCAGCCCAAGAGTTGAGCATGAATGATAACCGGCTTATGAATCGCCAAAGACTACGGAAAGGAAAATTTGAAATGACGCTTCTGCAAGACCTTTTTCTTACATTTGCCAAAATCGGAACATTCACTTTTGGCGGTGGTTATGCCATGATTTCATTGATAGACCACGAATGCGTGGATAAAAAACAGTGGATTTCGTCTGATGAGCTGATGGATATCACAGTGATCGCCGAATCCACCCCCGGGCCAATCGCAATTAACTGCGCCACCTATACCGGGTATAAAAAAGCCGGATTTCCGGGAGCTGCCGCCGCAACGCTAGGTATCATACTGCCGTCATTTCTTATTATATTAATCATTTCCGCTTTTATGGAAAATCTGCTGCAGTATACGGTCATTGAACATGCATTCAAAGGAATCAGGATCGCTGTCGCTCTGCTGATTATCCAGGCGGCGGTAAAAATGATCCGGAAAATGCTGAAAAAATCACCCAATAAAATATTGAGTGTTGGATTTGTGGCTGTATTCTTCAGCATCACATTATTTTTAAATCTTTCGGGAATCAGATTTTCAACCATCTATCTGATTCTGACCGCCGGGCTGCTGGGATATTTCATCTTTTCTGTTCCGGGACGGAAGGGGGATGCAGGATGACTTATGTTTCTTTATTTTTCGCATTTTTAAAGATCGGGATGTTTGCTTTCGGCGGGGCTTATGGGGCGATTCCGCTCATACAGGAAAGCGTTCTGGCCCATGGCTGGATGGACGAAGCGATGTTTGCCAATATTATCGCCATAAGCGAATCCACACCGGGGCCCATTATGGTCAATGCGGCTACCTATATCGGAAGCAGCCAGGCGGGGATTCCGGGCGCTGCAGCGGCCACGGCCGGAGTGGTTCTGCCGTCGTTTATTATCATCCTGGTCATCACTGCGCTGCTTCACAGTTTCCTGAAAAACAGACATGTCCAGGCGGTGCTGAGAGGGGTTAAGCCCTGTCTGATGGGGATCATTCTGGCCACCGGGTTATTTATGGCGGTAAAAGCGGTGTGTTTTGGCGGAGGGGATTTTTCTTCCGGTTTTCATTTCGATTTTACATCATTTCTTCTTTTGATTTTGCTGGCGGCCGGCGCAGGGGCGGTAAAATATAGGCGAAAAGAAGAAATTTCTCCTATCGCCTTAATTGTAATCGCAGGTGTTTTAGGAGCTGTGCTGTTTTAGCTTTTCGCAAAATCCAGAGATGCTAAATCCCATTTTGCTCTTCCGAGCTGCTGGTCCAGGCCGCTGTGCTCAGGCTAACAGCCGGGCTCCCATGCAGAACATTGGAAACCGTTGTCGGCGCTACTCCGGCCATCTCAGCCATGTCCTTGATCGTTACCATATCTTACCTCCGCTTATCCTACCCGAATGCCCCTTTCTTTCATCAAAGATCCGGCATTTCTGCATACTCCACCATATGAAGGAGATTCATATAGTCTATGGTCCACAAATTCGTACATCCGGTTAAATCCCGGGCATGAAAATCTATCACTCCCGGTTCATTTTCCCTTTCCATAATCATCCACGGCTCAAACATTCTGGCGCCGGGGGGAATCACTTTCCGCTCTTTCACCAAAATGCCGTATGTATCTTCGATTGAAAAGTCCTCATAATGACTATTGATCAGTTTTCTCTTACCGCTGCTCAATTTCCATGGGGAATGAGCCTGAATGGCCACCTTTTTACCATCCAGATCAAATTTCTCCAGTTCCTTCAAACAAAGCCCTTCTTCTTTTAACGTGAACAAATGGTTCCTCTCCAGCGCATACAAAAATGCTTCATAGGAAAATACAGTTAATTCAGCAATTTCCTTAATTAAGAAATCAATTTTCGAAAGACCTTCATGAGGATAAATGAGTTCGCCGCCCCGCATATAGTCAAAGATCCACTTTGAAAGCTCTTCACTATGCTTAAACCGCAGCTTCTCGAACAAGGGGTCCTGCTGGAGGGGCTTTTCCTCCCTCATATAGATGCCGTAGCCGTCCTGCATATGACACCGCATAAACGGCTGGAAGCCCAGAGGGTAAATCAGATTGCTGACACCGCCCAGAAACTCGGGGTGCTGGTACAGCCTGTAACGGTGGGGGGAGCCATCTTCATTATATTCTATCACTTCATTGGAACAATCTGAGAATTTTTCTATCTCCATATTCCACCGGAGGCTCATACGTCTGCTGGGCATGTGATAAATCATACCGTATTTTGTATTTTCACTTTTCTCTGTCTGCGCTTTGGTCAGCGGGTGCCATTTTCCATCTTTATAGTAGCAGCAGGCAAAAAACAGGGCCACGTCAAAATCACTGGTGATATCCAGCCAGCAGGTTTCCAGTCCGTAATGCTGGGCCAGCGGTTCATACAATACATCCGATCTGTTCCAGTATTTCACATGGTCAAAGCAGTTTAAAAGCTTTCTGAATTCATAAACACGCATGTCGGCCGCCATGCGGTAAAGCTCCCGCTGTTTTGTGTTGTCATATTCCCGCAAGCGGCGGAGCAGGGAAGGCACGCTGGAAGGGTAAATCTGGTTTTCGCCGCGGTAGTAATTCCGGCGTCTGGACTGCTGGATCACAACGCCGTGGGGATACTCGATTCTCATGCCCGCTGTTTTGGGGTCCCTGTACAGGTACTCTTTATACATGGCCGTATTAAAATCTTTGTATTGGTCCCAATAATTCTCGCCCCTGTTGCTGGACGCGGTGATCTCCCTGCCTTCGCGTTCTTCCTTCAGGTTGTCTTTATGTAAACTTGTAATGTCGTCCCGGGTGATATCATAGATTTGGTTATCGTCTGTAAATAAATACTCCGCCATATGTGTACACTTCCTCCGCCTTTAAAACACTGTATCATTAACAGGGATGTATCTTGTTCTTAATTCGTAAACTGGCTTCCACATGCATGATCCAATGCCGGGAAAAAGGCATTTGGATCAGACCTCTGATATCCTTCCCGCACCAGTAATCCACCAGCCAGCAGGCTCTTTCGTCCTCACTTACAACGCTTAATGACTGCAACCGTTCTTTATCTGTATCGGTGATTTTCCTCTTTAAATCAGCAAATGAGATCGTTTTCAACAGAACATCCGTACTGTCCTTTACGGCCGCAGCATATTGATATAAATGATCTAAATTTAAATCTTTGGAAAACTCAGCAATTTCCTGTTTTACGAGTTCATTTCCGGTCGTGATGATGGAAGAACCTATGCGTTTTTGATAATCGCCCGAAAAGAATATTTGCTGGTCCCGGCTGATAAGCGTATGGGCGGCAATATCCTCGATGCGGAATATGTGCCATATGGAATAGGCGATTGTCTTACTATGATAACCGTCTGCATTGATAAAAGGAATCGAATTAAACTCTTCCCGGCTCAACTCCGTCTTAAATCGATATAATTCATCAAATAACCGTTGACGAAGATCTAAGAGAGTGCTTATTCCTTCCTTAAAGGCGGCTTCCTTTTTCATCTGTACCTGCATTGTTTTATTGAGTTCCGACCACTCACCGTTCATCCATACCTCCCGCAAATTACCATCTATCAGCCCAATTTCCCGAAAAACGGGTAGTTATTTGTATTTACATCATCATATCGCTCATTCCGGCTGCAGCTGGCAAAGAATTTCTTCCAAATAACGATAATCTTCTTCGAAACGGGAATCCTCCCATGTGCTCCGAGCTGTTTGCAGCAATTCAGCGGCTCGGACATAATCTTTCACGGCGATTGCCGCAAAAATATCCAGTATGGCGATATTTCCCCCATACTGTTTGGGATTCCTATTTGAATTCAATACTCTCTGGCTGCTTTCATACAATGCCATAGCACGATCTGTTTGTTTTAGATAAAAATAACAATAGCAGAGATTGATACAATGAACTAATTTTAACACACCGGACAATTTCACATTCGATAAACGTTCCAACAACTCGGCAGCCTTATCATATTGTTCGAGTTTGCAATAACCCGCAGACAAATTGATCGTGAGCATACTGTTTGCAAAGCGGCCTTTGGCACGGCGGCGTATTGATTCCACTTCTGCGATATATTCTTCTGCACGCCCAGCTTCCAAAAGCGGTACTGCTGTTTTCATCTTTTTTAGATAATGAAGATTGTAAGAGACGTTGAATGCTGCCGCGCCAATAATCAAGATGCCTGAGAGAACCAGATAATACTGCCAAAATGCATCGTCAGGAATTTGAAATACTATTTTTGCAATGAGCAGCAGCAGTCCCCAGCAAAATCCGGCGATAATAATATAAACAATTCTCTTCATCTTTTCGTCCTCCGATATAAACTTCAATTTGCTACTAAGAACAGTGTACTATATTTCACACAAACAGTCTATGACTATAATTCGGCGCACCGGCCAGGCACTATACAGGCACTTCTGCGGCGTTAAGCGCATAGACTATAAAGGGAATAGTCTACAATGCATCTCCCAAAAGGAGGTATTATATGTTTTATAACGATCCTTGTGATAATCCAGATAAATGTATGACAAATCGCAATTGTAATAACCACTGCCGTCCGCCTCAACCAAACTGCTGCCCGCCTTGTTGTTCCGGTGTGCCGGGACCTGCCGGACCCCAGGGCGAGCCAGGGCCTGCCGGGCCTCAGGGCGCACCAGGGCCTCAAGGTATTCCGGGCGCTGCCGGACCTCAGGGCGAGCCGGGACCGGCCGGACCTCAGGGCGAACCAGGAGCCGCCGGACCTCAAGGCGAACCAGGTTCTGCCGGACCTCAGGGCGAACCAGGACCTGCCGGCCTTCAGGGTGAACCGGGGCCTGCCGGACCTCAGGGCGAACCGGGATCTGCCGGACCTCAGGGCGAGCCGGGACCGGCCGGGCCTCAGGGTGTACCGGGGCCGGCTGGACCTCAAGGCGAACCAGGTACTTCCGGCCTTCAGGGCGAACCAGGACCGGCCGGGCCTCAGGGCGAACCAGGGCCGGCCGGGCCTCAGGGCGAACCGGGCTTCCCCGGACCTCAGGGCGAGCCAGGGCCGGCCGGGCCTCAGGGCGAACCAGGACCGTCTGGACCTCAGGGCGAACCGGGCGTTCCAGGACCTCAGGGCGAACCGGGGCCGGCCGGACCTCAAGGCGAACCAGGGCCGGCCGGGCCTCAAGGGCCCATTGCCGCCACCATCCCATTCTCTTTCTCCAACCAAAGTTCATCCGGCGCTACGCTCAGCACCGACAGCACAGGCGCGCCGTCCCAAATCGCCTATGCCGGTTTTGGAAGCGAAAACGGGTATTTTTCAGCGCTGGAGCCCGGAGAATGGGCATCGGGGATCATCACGATAGACACATATGAATCCTATCCCTCTTCCTTTGTCATGCCTTATGACGGTACGGTACGTAATTTTTATGGCGTATTCGCCAACCGTCAGGAGTTATCGTTGGAAGACGGTGTGTTCATACGGCCTTTTATGTGTCTGGCCATAGGAGAAACCGACAGGCTTGTATTTACGGTGCTTCAAAACAGCATCGTATATTTTCCTCCTTATACAGGCACAGAAACCATTCCAAAATACACCCTTAGAAGGGCGGGCCAGACAGGACTGAATATCCCGCTGCCGGCCGGAACTCTTGTAACAATTATATTCGGAATCATATCGGCAGGCACATCCGAACCACAGTATTTATCCGCCTCCATAAGCGGTGGAATTTATATCGAGTAACAGTCTTTTAAATGCACCCCGGATTTGACTCCGGTCAACTCCGGGGCACATTTACGCAATTCTAAAAGGAGAAGCGACCATGTCAGTAAAAGAAACCATTTTACAACTCATAGAACATAAAGCCGTGATTTCCGTTCCAATTACGGAAACCACTGATCTGTATAAAGATCTGTACTTAGATTCACTCTCATTTGTTTGCCTGCTGATGGATATAGAAGAACAATTCAACATTACGATTGAACTGCCGGAAATGGAAGGCTGCCACATATTTGGAACACTCATAAAACTTGTGGAAGAAAAGGTAAAAAAGGAGGAACACAATGATTAGAGATGCACTTCAGGCAAAATGGGATTATGATCTGCCCGCTGTACTGGGCGAAGAAAAGCCCATTTCATATGCCGAACTGGCAAAACGGGCGTTAACTCTGCAGGCCGCTCTGCCGCACGTAAATGAACGCCCGGCCGCTGCAATCCTTCTCCCGGACGGCAGCGATTTCCTCTCCGCCCTCTTTGCCGTCCTTCAGGCCGGATGGACGGCTTTCCCGCTGAACATACACCTGACTTCCATAGAGCTCACCCGCTTGTTAAACTGCTCGCCGGTAAGCACGATCATCACCAGCAGACCTATGCGCCCTCTTTGCGAGGCCGCAGTCAAGTCCTGTTCACCTGCGCCGGCCATTCTTTATGCAGATGCCACACGGCCATTTCCACAGCAGCCGCCCGACATACAAATGACCGATCCCGGCGCTCCCATGCTTCTGCTGGCTTCTTCCGGCACCACAGGGGATCCGAAACTGGTCCGTCTGTCAGAGGTTAACATGGCATTTAATGCCGCCGCCTATTTAAGGCATATGGGGTATGAAAAATACCGGGATCCTTCGCCCCGGTACGCTCTTGGCACTCCGTTTTCAGCAATATACGGTTTACTTGTCATTTTTTCCTGTGTTCTCCGGGGTTTTCCCATGCTGCCAATGTCTGAGAATTTTACACTGGATTCCCTGTTTAAATCTGCACAGGAGCTGGGAATCAGCCATTATGACGGTGGGACGGTGGCGGCTCTCATGATGGAACGTACACTCGGCCGTGCCATTCCCTATGATATCACTTCTCTGCGCTATTTCGGTTTTGGAGGGAGCAAAGTTCCTGACGGCACATTCAAACGCTTATCCGCCGCCTATCCTAACATACGTTTTTGGTCCGGCTACGGCATGACTGAAGCCTCCCCTCTCATCGCACAGCCGTTCCGTGATCTTCCTGAAGATAAGCTGGATTCCGTAGGCCTGCCTCTGCCAGGCGTAAAAGTCTGTCTGGAAACAGAGACCGGAATAACAGACGAACCGAATCAGAAGGGAGAAATCATAGTCCGGGGCCCCAATGTTATGCTGGGATATTATGAAAATGAAAATGCTGCAAAAGAGATTCTTAGAAACGGCTGGCTCCACACAGGAGATATCGGATACTTTGACAGCGACGGTTATCTCTATATCTGCGGGCGAAAGAAAAATATGCTGCTTGTACGGGGATTTAACGTATATCCGGAGGAGGTTGAAACATGCCTGCTGGCCTGTCCGCTGGTGAAAGACTGCATGGTATACGGCAATGCAGGGCTTCCAGGCAGCGAATGTGTCTGCGCCGACATCGTACCGGCAACGGCCAACACCACCGCCGGATCCATTCAAAACTGGTGCACCGTACATTTGGCAGATTATAAATGCCCCCGAAATATCCGCTTTGTCGAATCACTGGATAAAACAACAACAGGCAAAAACAGACGTGTGCAGGAGGAGATGTCATAATGAAACTCATCCACTTTCAGGGTCTGAACTGTTATCACGACAGCCTGATTACCTTAGCAAATGCTTACGGACTCGACTATACTGCTGCATTTTCCGGACTTTGGTCTGAAGGCCATCTGCGTTATGATCCCATATGCGGCGTCTTCCTCTCCCAAAGGATAGAAGAAACGCTGGAAACCATGGGGATGAGATTTGATGCACCCCGGACCGGAGAAAAGGACCGGGAAATGGCTTGGGCGGACATTCCGGACGGAAACTGCATTATCATCGGCATGGATGCCTGTCTCATTCCCTGGTGCCCGCTCTATCGGCTCCTTCATGGGCCGCATTATTTTATCGTCCAAAAAGGGACATCGGCACAGCAGGACTGTTTTGATCCCACCTATGGGATAAGCGGTCAAAAACTGACTGCAAAAGAGCTGGTTTTCAAGGCTTACGCCCTTATTCCCGTTAAACTGGACCGTACTGACATCTCCATTGCTGCCTCACATATTGGTCCTTCATCCCCCCCACTACTCGCCCAGTCACAAGAGGTGTTGAAAACCCATCCTGAAACATTACGCCATTTTCTGGAATGTGCCCGTATCTGGATAAAAGGACCGGAAAAAACCGCTCTGTCAGCTGCAAAATACATCGACGGACTGTTGACCGGACGCTATTTATATCGGCATTTTCTAGAAGAACAGGACAATGCAAAAGAAAATGCGCCGATATTTTTCTCCCGGCATTACTATGATCAATGGCTGACCGTTAAAAACGGGTTTTATAAAGCGGCGCTTATCAGAAAAAACAGCGCCGCTTTCGAAGAATCCTGTCATTTACTCACATGTCTGTTTGAACAGGAGATTGAACTTGCAAGGCAGATATGCTCTGGGGAACCGCCACTCTCGGATAAGCCTGTTTCTTAGAAATTACAGCTTGCCGCTCATTCCTTTAACAGCGTTAAAAAGCTGCTGTTTCATGTTTTCACGCCATTCCCGGTCCGCAATGCACATTCCCATACAGCAATGTTCATTGAACATACAAACTTCGCATACAACTTGGCCGATGCTCTGCATCAGCAATTCATCATCACTGGGTATTTCATAGGATTGGATTTTTTTGATTCTTTCCGGCCATCTTAAAGAGAAATCAATGGCTTTTCCATTGCCGGTTTTAAGGTAACGGTACACCTCTGCCGTAAATGACAGGCAGTCCCCGGCTCCATACTTCTCAAACCCGGCTCCCGACATCCACACATGATCCTCTTTACCATTAAAATACGTACCGTCTCCGTACATTCCGCTGACAAAAATTCTTTTAAAGCAGACCTTGCCTTTGGACTTCTTTTCAATCTGTCCCTTGAATTCGCATCCGCTGCAATTGTAATAACACAGCTCAAAATAGTGCCGCATTTTCCTGCCGGATGCTTTCATGATATCCAGATACTCATCATAGGCCAGCTTTTCTCCGCCCGCCACTGCCAGCCTCTCATCCGGGTTAAAATCGATCAATCCCCACTCTGACTGCGCACAGCATTTCTTCCCATAATATTCTGCTTTGAGTTTTTCCCAGCTGTCATACTCTGTATGTTCCGGCTTTGTCCTTTTCCCCTCAACCTCTTCCCACATACGATTAATACCTTCGGCATAATTGCTCATCTCATTTACCTCCATGTAAAAAGTACTGCTTTCGGCAGTCTGACATTTTAACTCAGGTGATGAGTGTTTCGGATATGGTTTGATTTGTTACCTCCGGGCTATTGGTGCACCTCATCCATGTGTTTTGACATTATGGCCGCCGTTACACAAACCGGATATACCTTAGTTGCCGTAAATACAGCATCCAGCACCGGATTGAGTGGAATCAGCATCGCCACCATCGCTTCCGCAGGCAGTCCAAATGGTTCCAGCAGCAGTACGATTAAGTAGGAAGACGTCATAATATCGGAGTAACTGGTTGACAATAAAAATGTGATAAGCAATGCAGTCGCAACTGTGCCGGGCTGCAGCGCCACATCATAGATTGATGCAGCGCCGATAAAACTCAGCGCAAGCAGGATCACACCATCATAATTAAACAGAGAAATGCTGATGGGAAGAATTGTGTTGCTGACTGTCCGGTTAATTCCATGATGGGTATGCAGGTTATCGGTCAGATAAGGAATCGTGGGAATCGCATCTCCCGTTGCGAACGCCATATAAAGCGGTTTCCCCATGGCTTTTAAATGATCCTGGATACTTGTCTTTGTCACCAGGCACATTACAATCATTGATCCTGCACAGATTATCAGGCAAATTGCAATGGTCATCAGTAAAAGCCATACCAGGGAAAGCAGAATATCCATGCCCAAAGCGGATATCTGCACAGATATAATACAGAAAATCGCAGGCGCCAGGAATATCATGATAAAATCGAAAATCTCCATAAAAATGTGATTCACCGCTTCACACAGATCCATGACCAATTCTTCTTTTTTGGGTGGCAGAGTAACCGTTGAAATACCCAGTATAATGGAAAAAAAGACAACCTGAAGCACATTGCTCTGCGACAATGCCCTGATAATATTGTCCGGAAAAATATTGAGAATCATTTCGCTGATTGTGACCGTCTCAGGGCTTTCCGGCCGTATGTAGCTGCTGATTTCCCGAATCATAGAATTAATACCGGCCTCCCCCTCGATCAGGAGTTTACTGGCAGCAAGCTGAAAATCTTTCTGCTGGAAAATAGAGGCGCGCATCAGCCAGCTCACCGCAGCCGTAATCCCAAAAACAGCCGCTACGATTATAATGCTGGTAACCGCAGCCCGGCAAAGAAATCTCCCTCCGACTTTTGCCTTGAGTACATTATGAATGCTTATGGTCAGCATTGTGGCAATGATCGGCAGCATACAAAGTTCCAGCAGTGTCAGAAAGATATCTCCGAACACCTCCAAAACCCCAATAAACGGCGGCTGCAGGATCCCCACCAGAATTCCCAATACAAACAAAACAAACAGCAGAACCGGACTTCTGAGAATTTTACTCATTTTCATACACACCCCTTAATGAAAGCACTCCGGAAAGTCCCGGATCAAGTCATCTAATACATAGGAATAACAATTAACCATTAAATATGCATTGATACATTCCAAAAGATCCTCGGATCCGTCCCCAACAGCAGCGCAAATATAATCCCGGAGGTCCTCCACGGTATATATGGTAGAATATAATGAAATCTCATAATTCTTCATAATCGCCTGGACAAAGGTAAGGTCATCATAGACTGCCGCAAATACTTCTTCTTTGACCACGGCGTCGATCATAGAAGGAATGTCCTGATAGACGCGGATATCCGCTTCCGGAAAACTCTGCCGTACAAAGGTTTCGTAGGAAGTCCCCTCAACAGTTCCAATCACCGCCCCGGCTTTCCGCAAATAGTCATATGGATACTCTGTCACACCATATTGGGAGGCCAGCTTTTTATTCACTAAAAATGATTGCCTCAGCGTTACATATGGAGCAGAAAAGGAAATCCCCATTGCCCGTTCCGGCGTCATACTGAGTTTGGACAGCACCATATCATACTTGCCCCGGGCCAAATTTTCACAGAGTTCTTGATTCGAGCGGGCCGTGCGGTCTATCACCAACTCCACCCCAAATGAATTGGCGATTCCAAGAGAGATTTCCACATCCAGTCCATCCATGGAGCCATCACCTGTGTAGTAAAAAAATGGAGGCCGGTCTTCCTCAATCATTCCAACCACCAAAGAATCCTTTTCAAGAATTTCCCCCACAAATGGTTTATAATACTCCTCAATTGGAATCGGCTGCCGCCCTTCTTGCGACAGGTCCAAGGAACTATGGGGAGCTATTTCCGCAATATGTTCCGTTTCCACAATTCTTTCCGTCTCTACAATACCTTCTGCTTTTTCCTCAGCAGTACAGGCAGAAAATATCAACAGAATAATCAGTGCGAACATCAGCAACCACTTTTTTCTCATACACATCCCCCTCAATCTTCGCAGCATATGATTCTCACCGTCTCAGAAAATAATTCATATTAATTTTAATCAGTGAATTCCCCATGCCTGCCCGCTGCCTTATCAATTCCAGATCTCATACCCCTGCCGCCTCGCCGAATCGTATACCGGCCGCATATTCTTCTGCAGAATCCGGAAGAATTCTTCCCTGTCGTTGCCTTTACGGTACAACTCCTGTCCGGCCCACAGGGAGTGAAGATTATCTTTATAACATCGCTCATACAGGTTCCGGATGCCCGCTTTCTCATGAATCAATTCGTACAGAAGATACTGATTTCCCGCAAACCGCTCGAAATACGGTTTCCAATGGGGCAGGCGGTTATTCTTAGAAGAATTCAAGGAAGAATCCATTGGCATCAGGTTCCACAGCTCATCATTCATCACAAATGACCATGGAATAAAATGATCCACATCATACTGCTTAGATACCACAGGCTTCTCTGTAAATACATCTCTCACTTCCCGCACTTCCAGGACCCCTTCCCAAAGTTTCCGCACATGATTCAGCTTGCGCATCTTTTCATCCATAGGCGCCAGCTTGTACACCAGTCCCGGAACTTCCGGATTGTTGTTTTGGAGCCATTTCACCTTCTCAAACTGGATCCAGCCCAGAATTGATACGGTATGATCCTGTATCATCCTGATCCACGGCGGCTGGAAATATACTTCTTTATTCAGTTTACTCCCATTTCCCAAGGTATAGGGGAGTAAGACCAGATCACGGTTAATCCGCTCAATATAGGCTGTCATCCGTTTTATGCTGTCCCATTCAGCCTTCGTATCCGCTTTTAAGAAGAAGCCAGACAGCGCACGATACGGAACCATATTGGTTAACTGCTCTTTTGCCGCTTTCAATTCCGAATTGTGTTCCCGAATTGCATTTTTAATTTGTATATCAGAAGCATCGGCTGGCAGACCGCTCAATTCCGTAAGACAGATCACCGCCCGCTCCAGGCCATCCTTCACCTCACCACTGAGCGGAAGGCCGCTCAGATGGATATGGAATTCCCGGACAGAATACCAGGCATTGCAGATCATTTCATCAATAATTGCATCAAAGGTGGTCTCCCTCACGCCTTCTGAAATCAGTTGGACAATCGCTTCCAGCCAATAGAATTTATAGCAGTAAGACGGGTCTTTCATCATATGGGAAAATCCCCCGATATCCAGACTGCTGTAGTATTGGCTGTCAATGTTTAAGGGATATGTAGTTTTCGGTGAATCAGAATTTGTCATCTTCCCTCTCCTCTTTTCGAATGTGTGCCTTGAGTTATCTGCGGTTCTTTTGCGAGGCCCTTTACAACTTGTCCGCAGCCAGATCTTCCTCTAAATACTTCTTTAACTTCTTCAGTTTTCCCTCCGTCATTTTCTCAGAGTAGTGAAGTCCTTCATAGGTTGAATGCAGAACCGGATACCGTTCCTTTGTCCTTAAAATCAGATGTTCAGAAATCATCCATTCAATAATGGACAGCACCGTTTCATACTGAAATTCCTTTAAAGTACCAAATTCCGGTATCCTATCCAGTTTGTTGTCAAATATACGCTTTGTAACGGTTCCCCTAAGGACGTCTGCTAACATTCCTGCCCCATAATATCTTACGTGGCTCACATTCTGGAGAGCTTTCACTACTGTAAAAATCAAATCATTCAGATCGAATCCATTATACATAACCGGTTTTAAATCGGCTCTTTGTATCTCAATATAATCGTCTGATAATTTTTCAGAAAAGGGGACTGGACTGGCTTTTTCTCCCTGTTTTACCGGCGGCTGCTGGGACGCTGGCATTTTTCCTGCCGTTTTCATGGGGGACTGCTGGGCCGCTGGCATTCCATCTTCCTCCTCCATCTCATATCCCATCAAATCATAATAGTACTTCTTTCCTATTGACTTCGTGCAGCCGGTTCCATTTAATTTATAATTGGTGCATCCCAAAAAGAAGCCGTCGCGCTTGCCGGATTTAACAATGAGATAGCCGTCGCGGCAGTTGTCGCACTTCTGAATCGCCAGCTTTCCCGCCTGAATATTATTGGTCATAAATCCGCAAATCTCAGGCTCATTGCTGCAGATGTATAACCGCAGTCCATATGCTTTTTTGTATTTTAACTGCATGGGATAGCCGCATAATGGGCATGATTTTTTCGCCTTTCCTGCAATCTCATGCTCGTTCCAGCTTCCATGCAGCCGGACATTTTTGTAGTCATGTTTCAGTTCCAGCAAAAATTCAGATGGATTTTGCTCAGGAGCGATAAAGAACACCCTGTTTTTCGTTCTGGTCATGGCCACATAGAAAAGTCTCCGTTCCTCAGCGTAATCAATGGAACGGTCTCCTTTGATTACAAAAGCCAGCACAGGATCGTCCTCTATTTTGGAAGGAAATCCGTAGGTTTCATTTTTTCCGTTTACGATAATCACATCATCATATCCAAGCCCTTTGGATGAATGGGCTGTCATAAAGGTAATGTCAAGATTGGGGTATTTGACGCTTTTTAACCGGTTTTTGCGGCTGATAAATTCAAAGAGCCCCGACCGCTCCAATGAATTGCCGTCAAATCCAAAACGGCCAAGAAGAAGAATACTTCCCGGCTTCTTTCCTTCCATCCTCTTGTACTCCAAAATCTGCGCCAGCGCCGTCTCTACTGCATGGGCAATGGCATAATTTTCACCGCTTCTCCTATTGCCATCCTTCCCCTTTGAGGTACTGTCATAGGTATAAATAATAACAGGATCCTCAATATGCTTAGGCGATATCAGCCGTTTGCTGATCTGTACCGCATTTTTCTGTATAAAATTGCCCGCTATGTCAATGACATCCTGGGAATTACGATAGGTCTTTACGATTTTAAGCAGCTTTGCATACCCCATCTTCTCCTCAAATTTAGTAAACAGCGTAATATCAGAGCCGCTGAAGGCATAAATGGACTGCCAGTCATCTCCTACCGCAATAATCTTTGCATCCGTCACTTCCGACAGCGCTTTCGTAAGATCAAACCTCTGTCTCGAAATATCCTGATACTCATCCACGATGATATATTTAAAATCGAGTTTCTGCTTCATCTCCTTCACTTCCCGAAGAATCCGCGCAGATTCATTGATCATATCTTCAAAATCAACCGCTTTATTTTCATTTAACCAGCGCTCATACTCCAGATAGCAGTCGTTGCAGATATCCAAAAATAATCTGCTTCGGACATTCTGCGTGGAATGATACATCCTGTTAAATTCCTCTGCCGTATATCCGTTCACCTTGAAATTAGATATAAATCTGCAAATGAGGTTGATGAACTTTCTTATGTACCGGTTCTCCTCCCCGGCCACCAGCATTTCCATCACTTCTTTGTTGGACCGCGGATGGAGTTCAAAGCCCTTCGCCTCTAATTCCTCCCGTAAATGCGTTAACAGCGGCTTGCGGTCTTTGTAACCGGAAAATGTATAAATAAGCGTAGTACCATGCTGTTTATGCAGACGGACCTTATCATTCACCGCCTGTTTATATCTGTTTAATTCTTCCTGGCTGTATCTGTCATTTTCTCCATTTTCAGATATCCCGAAATGCTCAATATATGCAGTTTTTTCGCCCTGGGTAATAATGAAATCCGGAGTGTATGGTTTTCTGGCATATAAAATATCGTACTGATAGATCGGTTCATACTCATAGTCGATATTATTCAGATACAAGAAATTTGCAATCTCCACTTCCTGATGGGATCTGAGCACCTCATTCCGGATGGTCACCGACTTCTTGGTTCTCGCATCAATAACCTCCCGCTTAAAGTCTTCAAGGTCACTGCGCATGGTGGAGTAATTTGCCTTTGCAATGTTATTGAAAAATCCATTCAAATCATCGCCTTCATAGGGCGCATCAAAGTATGTGGCAAAGAACATGATCAGCTTGTTCACCACATTTTCATTCTGCAAAACAGACCCACGGAAATAATCCCTTATGACAAAATAAAGGCGTGAGTTATCCACGATATTCAGCTTTTCATCCGGTGAATGTTTATGGAGGATCGCATTGCCCGTAGAATGAAAGGTAGCAATCGGGCATTCGATTCCCAATGCCCCCTGTATCTTTTCTTTCAGTTCATTAACCGCTTTGTTGGTAAAGGAAACCACGAGAATCTGGGACGGGTCTATCCCCTTTTTGTCCACTAAATATTTTACTTTGGCCGCCACTGTGGTGGTCTTTCCGGCTCCTGCCCCGGCTATCACAAGACAGTAATCTTCGTCTGTGAGGACTACTTTCCGCTGGTCGTTATCCAGCACTACAACAGGGTCCACAGCTTTTAAAACATCATCCAAGTATTCCTTTTCATCCTCCATCGCCTGTGATATATAACCGTCGTTATGTTTGTCGATGTATTCAGATGTATTTGTATATAAATCCATGACGAAATAGGCATCCCCTTTTGGGATGCCGTTGATTTTGCAGAAACTTTCCAACATATCACTGCTGCGCAACGCATCGAAGACTTTGAAAACCGGAACGAATTCCTGCAATTTATCTATATAGTCGCTTTTCGCTATGTACCGGTTTTCCTGCAAAATGCCTTCCATCATCCGCTTAAATTCCAGAAGTTTTATGACGTTTTCGTTCCGGGGAATTGGCTGAGGTTTGGGGTTAGGATTGTTGGGCGGCGTTGAATTATCTTTTTGTTTTCCAAGACCAAATATACGTTGAAGAAATCCCACTTGTTGTGGCCTCCTTATGGTTTCGTTGGATCGACCGCATGGATGGAAGATATATCCAGCATGGGTATGAGGTTATTTTAGCATAGTGGGAGGGGTTTGGCTATTGGTAAAAAATATGCTGAGTATTCATATCTTTTGCCGGATCAAGTTCTCTCTGTATCCTTTCTCATTATCGTATTGAACATTTCCTCTATTTTCTCTCTTTCCCCGCTCCCATTGGTGGCAAGCCGTAAAAGCGGTAACCGATACGTTTGCAGAATATGGTCTTTCATCGCATCCCGCCGCAGCTGTTCCGGCCGATTTTCATGAAATTCAAAGCCATCCACCTCAATTCCAAAAATACAGCTTTTATCCTGTTTATAGAATACCACAAAATCTAAAGACGCCCTGTTTCTGACAAATGCTTTCTCTTCCATTGTCAATAACTTCGTATCTTTCAGCAGGTTTTGTAATAATACTTCCTGTGAGTATCCAAATCTGGAATATTGGGGCTGTTCCAATATTTCCTCCAGCACTACGCGCACCGCTTCCTCTGACTGATAGCGGGCTTGGGGGTTCATTTTCGCCTTTAATGGAAGGAGTTTGGCGGAATAATGCCGATACAGCAGATCAAATACGGACACAATCTGGCTCTCTACCACATTCTCATCCAGCGTGCTGTACTGCATGTACCGAATCAGATCACAGATGTGCTCTCCTTTTTTAGAGAACAACTCTTGATCTGTGACCAGTATAAATTGATTAATTGCTCTGGACACGGCCACATTAACCATTTGGGGATCATCAATAAATGCAATCCCTTTTTTTCCATCCCCAGTACTGTCCAGCACCGTAGACATAATAATCGTATTTTTTTCACGCCCCTGGTACTTATGTACGGTATCGCTTTCAATCGATTGGCCAAGTTCATCGGCTGCCTTATCCGCCTGCTTACGGTAAGGGGTCACAACCCCAATCCCCTCATAGCTGCCTTCTAACTCTGTTTCCTTCAAAATCTCATTTGCAATAACTTCTATTTCCCGTTGATTAAAAATCCCCTTCGCATCTCCCCGGGTAACTCTGCGCATATGATTGCCTTTCACAGTTTTATACACGATTAACGGACAATCATCCGGTTTTGACTTCGTATATGCGATCAGCTCTCCGCCATAGTATTTCTGGTTACAAAACTCAATAATCTGCGGATGGCAGCGGTAATGTTCCTTTAAGGTAACGGACGGCAGTTCTTCTCCATAAACAGACATCAGAGACGATAAAATATTATTTGTAAAATAGTCATATTCCGGTCCCGGAGGCGATGTTTTGATTTTATTTATTATGTTCTTATTGGTAATCTGGGGCAATTGCTTCAAATCACCCACGATAATCACATTTCTGCAGCAGGATAATGCAAGCGCGCCAGTGAGGAGATCAACCTGAGAAGCCTCGTCAATAATCACATAATCCAGCAGATAATTCTCTAAAATTGAGCTCCGCAGGGAATGAGTCGTGCTGAGCAGAATTGGATAGTCCTTAATAAAATTAGAAAAACTCTTTTTGTAACTATCTTTTGTGAATTCCTTCCCACTTCTGATATGAAACCGTTTGTAAAGGAATTTACGGAACAGTTTCTCTGATGCCGTCTGATGCATTTCTTTCAAGTTCTCAAATGATTCCTTCTCCAACGCTCCCCTCAACTGCTCAATTCTCTGCTCCAGCCTTTCTATCTGCTTCTGATAAAATCTATTTTGCAAAGTAAGCAGAATCGCCACGTCATTCTGTTCCAGTTTTTTGACATTCAAAATTCCAAACTTAAATAATAATTTTATCCGGTAAGACAGCCTCTTCGTCAGTTGAAATTCCTCCGCCACCGATGTCTCTGCTAAAAAATCTAAAATCTTCTCAGGTGTACGGCACACCAAAGGAAGACGGACCGCCCCTTCCACATCCTGTACGGAACAATGCAGCTCAAAATGCTCCTGTTCCAGCTTCCAGGCCCTAAGTTCCTGCTCAAGTTTTGCTTTGGTCCTCTCTTTTTCCATCAATTCAGTTAAACGGATATTCAATTTTTGAATCAATTGAGAGAGTTCGCTTTCCGTCTCTTCACAATCCCATCCCTCCACATCAGGAACCGGCATATTGGAAAAGAATTCTTCCCGATTCTTTTTATTGCCCAAAAATGCCGTAAGGAATTGGTATTGTTTTTTCTCCAGCTTCTCACTTACATTTTTTACCGCTTCATTGTTATTGGATACCACAGCCACACTTTTATTCTGGACGGCAACCAGATTTGCCAGGATATTTAAGATGGTTTGAGTCTTTCCCGTACCTGGCGGTCCTTCAATCACGGAAATCGAATTTACGAGCGCCTGCTCCAATGCAGTTTTCTGGCTTAAATTGAATGAAAATGGAAAGATGATCTGCCCCAATTTAGCAGAACGTTTCTCAATTGGCTCCTTTTGCAGATACCGCCCCAGCACGCTTTCCGGATGGATAAATGTAAGCTTGTCCAATTCCTTTTTCAAAAATGGAACGTCTTCTTTACTATCCCCTGTATACTGCGCGATATCCCGAAAATATTCCATACTTTGATGTACGTTTCCATCTTTTACACTATTTTCCACCACATGAAAATTATCGGCCCCGGCTATTAAGCGGTCCCCGCCGTATTCAATAATCCGAATTTTCTCCCCGAAGTCAAGAATCTTCTGGGGATTGTAGAGCGGCCTATCACCAACATAGGCGATACTTCCGTTAAGATCAATAATCTCAGGGTTCTCAAAAATTTTAATATTTTCTTTATTGTATTGATACTGCTTAGACGTGCTTTTAAATTTCAGAATAATCTTATCGCTTAAAATATCCCGCGAAAACGATTCAATCTGATCTGTCTTATCTTCATCACGGACGAGAATCATGTATTCATTTATATCCATTAGTGATATATCCTTTGTAGTTTAATTATTGGAATTATGTTTTTTCATCTTTAACTTATAACTTGAGCAAACGACGATAATACTGTGAGGAGATATACCGCTGTAAAGGACGGGTATAAGCCTAAGTTTACTCTGTACTGAAACAGTCCGCTGTTTACACTCAAATTCCCCATTCTTATAGTCCAGGCATCCCTGCATCTCTAAAATCCAGCACACCGAGGCCGCTCATATCATCAAGCCGCATTTCCGATTGCAGCCATTCAACATCTTTTCCTCTGCTATTTACAAATATCTTTAAATATTCCGGAATTCCGGCACCAAAATGCTTAATCCCTGATACTCCGGTTGCATAACCGCCGTTTTTACCAACCATTTTCATTTCTAAAAGCTGTGAATTAAATCTGACCATCGTTCCCTCTATGTCAGGCGCCTTAATTAAATAGTCCATTAAAGACAGTTTTAATGCCCTGTTTATCAGGTCAGCATCAGTCAGTTTATGCCGTGGCATTTGAAATAACAGATCATGTACCTTTGACGCAAAAGCAATATAGCAGCCATTTATACATTTCTCGCACCGCCTGATAAGCTGCTCTTTAAGCCAGGGAAAATTCTCTATCTGTACATCTATATCCGCCGATGCGGCAGAGTAATATAAATATACCGGAAGTGCATTTTTAATCTCTGCGGATTCTTTCAGCAACTCTATCTGGATACCATTTTTATTACTGTATGCCAATAGCGGGTAATTATCTTTGTCGCCTGGCTGTAGTTTCTTGGCCTGCACCAAAAACCTGTATGCGCTGTAATTGGAATTTCCGATACAACTGCGCGTTAATATCCACCACTCCCAGTCACAGCCGTTTACAGATTCTTCGTGTTTTGTAAATGCCTGATAATAAACTTGCGGGCACTTCTCCGAAATTTGATATAAGAGCCAGTCTGTCAGGGATTCTTCTTTTACATGCGGTTGTTTTTGCAGCCAGTTATAGACTTTAGCTGAGCATTCGTGAAATGACATTTTTGTTAATCCTTTCTTTTTGTACTTTATGATTTCATCCGCCACATTTTGTTACTACGAAGGCCCGGATCTTCAATCAACGGTTTAATCTCTCTATGGTAAACCGATCTTTCTCTCCATCAAAAAACTTATCCAATACTTTCTGAAACACAGAATTGTCACTCACCAATGAAAATAAAGTCATGCATGATTTCAGTTTCATATCATCCGGATACCCCATCACATCTTCTGCATCATTCGATGGCAGTTTTAGCAGTTCACCGGATATTTCTATCAGCCTTTGTCCTAATACAGGATGCTCTATATATGCCCTGGCTTCTGTAATATCTTTTATCGCATAAAATTGGGACATGCTGCTATATCCCAATCCCTGAATCTGCGGAAAAATGTACCAGATCCAATGGCTGCGTTTATGGCCCTCTTTTATCTCTGCCAGCGCATTTTCATAATCCCATTCCTGCGCTTTAATAAAACGATCTAAGCTTTGCTTGTTATCCTGCATCTCAGTCACCTCTAAAAAATATTTCTCAACCTCTTTGAGGAAATTTTCAACTGTTTCAGGCTCTGCCGTAAACAACAGTGCCAGCATATGTTTACAAATCACGCGCCTTCCATCTGCAAAAGCACAATTACAAGTGGATTTTTTCGGATGCCGTTTGTCAATTTTAACTTTATAAGATTCACCACTGCTGCCAGCTACTATACCGCTGTATGAATCCAGGCCGGCGCTTTCCCAGGAGATTACTTTTTTCTCGTTATAACAGTTGATTCCACACCATATCGACTTTCCGTATCTGTATTACTATATTTTACCATACTCACCCAACCATTACCATCTGAAAGCTTTACTTACTTTGCGCCTTATATCCAACACTTATTTCACTTTGCTTTTAGAATAAGGAAAAGGCGCAAAAGCAAATAGCTTTCACGCCTTAGCATACCACTGTTATTTTAATTTACCATGCCACGCCTCCATGCCGGAGCGTTTTTTGCGGAGGTATGGGCTGAGAATTTGTCAGCGCTGTATCATCCGATACAGGTTTGCTGCATCCTGCGGGTTCCGAAATGCATCAAATTCTTTGCCATCATACGCAAAAAGCCGCGCGGTAATGCATTTAGAGTTTCTGCCGGCAATCACATCAACAATTTCTGTTCCAACATCCGGCTTACATTTTGCATACAACATCTTACCATCACTTTTCACAGCGAAAATACCTGGATCATAACCTGGAAGTGCTGTCTCTTCATACCAAATCACCGCCAGATCAGATATTCGCATGACACCATGATAAATTTTATCCGGCAGTCTCAGCCAGTTCTTTGTTAAGAAACCAACTACTGTAAAATCTTTTTCTTTGGTTGGCTGAGGTGTAAAAGACAACAGCAGTGCATCCGCCTGACGGCACTCCCTATAAAACTCCATTATCTCGCCTTCGCTGTAACCGCTGTCCTTGGCTGTCATCTCTGCAACGGAATCACCAATTTTAGTTATCAATTTCACTCCAAATATGCTTAAAACAATGCCTAAAACCGCGCATCCTGCACTAACTGCAATCCAAATAATATCGCTCTCATATAGTACATGGAGCAATAAATGGTTGAGAACCCCCATTGCCAGCGCCCCGATTCCCAGTATCAAAAGGCCTGCACCTTCATTTTTCATTTTGCTCTTTTTCGTAAGTTCCTCTTCGGACCACAGCAGTTCTGCCTCTAGTTTTTTAGTCATTGGTGTAATCAAATTTGTATCCTCCTGTCTTGTATTGGTTTAGCTGGCCGGGGCTTACTCCCGGACCGCATAAAAATGCTTTAGTTTAGTTTTGATGGTTGCACGTTATTTGTATCGAATATGTATTTTAGGATGATTTTTCACCATGAAGGTCATAAAGTATTTTGATTTGAAAAAATCTTTTTCGGGCACCTCCTTCTATGTAACTGTGCGTCTAATCTGCCATAGTGCATAAACCAAATATTGTGCCTGCCTCACATGCCGGTCTCCTGCTGTTTGCGCTGATCCTACTTCTCTTGTCGATCCGGTGTCTCTTACTGCTCCTATCACATTAGACAAAACCGAGGTCAGTTTGTGACACCAAATCATAAATTTTTTCTTTTACATGGAAAAACTGCTCTTCAACTATGCTGCCGAAGTTAACATAATTATAATTCTCCCACAACTGAACGGAAGGAGGTACAGGGAAATGCTCCCTGAGGAAATTATATCATAAACTTTCAATGCTTTATTGTAAAAATACGACATCAGTAATCTGCCGGAGTTTATTTTCCTGCATCCATGTCATGAATTCCGTTTTGCTATAATGCCAATGCAGTCTTTTTTCCGCTTCATCACAAATGTTTTTCCTTATCTAAAAAATCTGGTTCAAAGAACCGCCGGTCTCAAGTCTGTACGTGCTGATTGGATTTCCTTGCGGGATTTTGATGGTATCACTTTTTATTTGATTCACTGTCTTCTTGAAACACCATTAGGTACTCTTGCTCCCCATTTTCTTTCTCTGTCATGCTGTTTTCGATATGGAAGCCTTCTGCCTGATAAAATGCCACAGCGCCTGTATTCTTTTCATAAACATGCAGTGACAAGCGCTTTTTTCTCTTTACCGCCGAAATCAACTGATGTCCAATCCCATGCCCCCGGTGTCCCTCCGCTACAAATAATCCGGCAATATATTCCGCGTCCATTCCGATAAATCCCTGGATCTCTCCTTCTTCTTCAAATACATATACCTCTGCATTCGGCAGCACGGATCTGACCATTTCATAATTCTGTCTCCAATACTCCTCTTCTATAAATGGATGAGCCTTCAGGTTTCCCTCCAGCCAAATCTCCATAATCCTATCCAAATCCCGAAACTCAAATAATCGAATCATCTGATCTGACGCCTCCTCTTTCTATTGCTATTATACTGGAAAGGGAAGAGAAAAACAATATGATTTCGAACATTTGTTCTTTTTGTTTAGACATTGTTTTTGACTTGATATTATAATTGTAGCTACTGGAAGATTTGACTTTCTCTTAGATAATTACAGTGAAATTTCTTCTGCGTTTTTAACAATAAAAGATGGCTCACTATTTTCAGCTTTGGTCCATCTTAATTTTATTCAATATTCACTTTCCAGTGCCTCTTATCGGAAGGGCATAAAATCAAGGGATGTGATCATACTACTCTTTTCATCTCACCAATAAAAGAGGCGCAAAAGTCAAAAGCCTTTACGCCTTATCATACCACTACAATTCAATTTCACCCTATTATGATTTAACACCTATATAAAACCGGTTTATGCCTTCTGCTTCTTCTAATTTGTGTTAAATATATATTTCAGATAATCACATTACCCAAAGACCAGAAAGAACCATCTTTAAACATATCGGAAATGATTCTTTCTCATAAAAGGGTATATAAAATGATCAAGCTATAAAAAGACATCCGGAAAACCTTAAAATATAAGACTTTTCCGGATGTCTTTTTATAGCTATGATGTGTTGATTCCCTACTATAAGAAAGAACCTCGGAAATATAATATTGCAGGCAATCAACGTCTACTCATATACTGTAATCACCAGTACAATACTTTGAATACCATTTATCATCATGATAATCTCCATATTCACTCATCTTACAATCTTCGAACAAGTCAACTGCAATTTCTGAAATAACTTCCTTTAATTCCAAGGGCTCTATAAACTTACCAGGTATGTGCTGCTTCCCCAGATATGCCCCTATAATATTACCTGTTACCGCTCCGGTGGAATCGCTGTCTCCATCGTGATTCACAGACGTTGTAACTGCCTTTACAAAATCATTTTGATATTTTAAGGAACAATAAACAGCTATTGCCAATGTTTCCTCTGCAACCCATCCCTGCCCGATTTTCCTGATGGCCTCTAAATCATCTAACTCTTGGTGTGACAAACATATTGCCTTATTCATAATATTTATAAAATCATCAACATATTGTTTGTCTTTATAGATTAATGCTGTTGTCTCAATCGCCTCAGCGACAATCTTCTCCAACTTCATATCCGTGAATGTACACCTTGCTATGATGTGGGCCAAAGCGGCTGCTGGGATATACCCCAATGGATGGCCGTGTGTAATTGCCGCCGCCTCCGCTGCTATCTGATCGATCTTGACTATGTCATCTCCATGTTTTGGAAGATACAAACCAACAGGAGCTACTCGCATCACGCCTCCACACCCCTTACTTCTATTAACCGGTTTTGATACACTTCCGCATTTTTCAGCCTTTAAGGCGGATAGACACGTATTGCCAGGCGCTCTCCAGTTATGCATCTCTTCAACATTCAACAACCAGGATTTGCAATATGGATTTGTTGCTTCAGAATCTTCATTCTGAGTTATCAGCCAGTCTCTGTACGCTAATTCAATATAACTCTGCCACTCTCCCATGATTCCGCGCAGACATAATCGGGTATATCCCACCAGTAGACCGACTGCTGTAAACAATGTCATTTGGGTATCATCTGATATGATGGCTTTTCCGTTAAATAACTCATAATACTGTATTCCATTTTTGCCATAGATCGTTTGGATATGTTCCGCGCTGCGGAACTCTATTGGGTAGCCCAAGGCATCTCCTATGGCTCCTCCATAAAGACAGCCTTTGTATTTATCCAATAGTTTATTGCTGTTATTCACTTATCTGTCACTTCCTTTGCGTGTGGTGGGAAATATATAACGTAGCGATTATTATAAAAAATTAAGGTGCTTGTTTTTATATGAGAAAGTACTTATTGTAAGACATTGATTATTCCTGCAAAAAGTCGCAGGGAGTATGTACAGTCTTAAATATGCCAGTGGCAGACTCTTGGCAAAGGTACTGCCTTATGAATATTTTCTCTGTTATCGGAAGATATTCCGAACCTTTCCTGATATCTTCCAACGTAATGTTTCCTGCGTACATTTTACAGCAATTTCTGCATTTACTGCAGTCATAACCGGAATCTAATTATGCCAGAGTCTGTAGTATAAGTGACAACTCTGGGTATTATAAACAAATAAATTTTCTATTCAACTTTGCAAATAAAATCAGTTAAGCTTGTTTTTTGTATCAAACTATAGCATATTCTGTACACTCATTCTTTAAGAAATAGACGCCGTTTTTCTTTTTCTAAAATCTAATATTGAAATATTTATATATAGCTGTATAGTATCCGTATAAACATGATCTCTAATAAACCGTTCACTTCGTTCATACTCACTATCCGTAAAACATGCAATCAAATAAAAAGCATTCTTATAATTAGTAGATAGCATGTAATCCGTTAGCTGTTTCTCATAACCTTTTCTTAAATAGGAACTACTGCCTCTTTTTATTTCAATTAGAACTTTTTCATCTTCATGATCTGCTTTGTATAATTTAAAATCTACTTTTCCATTTCCAACTAAGGCCTCTCTGGTTATTTCTATTGCTTGATTATAAAAATATGCATCCATAATATTTTCTAATATAAGCTGTATACGTTCCTCTTTAACAGGATTATCATTTTCCCAAAAAAGCTTATATAAATTTCCACACTGAATTCTACCCTCAACATACTTTAACATTGCATCAACTTCACTCGTTAGGGTAATATGCCTTGTCTTATATTGTTCCTGAATATCTTGTGGCAAAAGTTCAAAATAGTAATCTATATTAATTCCTAATATGTCCTCAATAGATGTTTTACCAGCTTTTCTTGTATTATATATTTTGTCAATAAATAAAAAATCAGTATCTATAAATAAGAAATCCGGATAAAAAACAATATCATAATAAATTTCTTTGCAGTCTTCATATCCTAAATCATCAGATTCAGCCATATCATTCTGAGCAGCCTGATCTATCAAAAAATGTCCTTTTTCATCAATATAAAGTTGATTAAATTCGGGGATTTCTTGCTGTAAATTGGCCATATATTCGATAAAATTATATAATAGTAATTCATGTAGTGCACACATCTCGTGATAAAACGAATCCTCTGTCCATTGATACAACTCATTAAATGCTTTAACGCATTTATGATATTGTTCTCTATATAAATATTTAGGCAGAAGAATCTCAACCATATCTCCTAGATCCATCTCCTCATTAAAAACCTCTTTTTTTAAAAAGTGATGTATAATATAATTAAATAATTCCTGATGGCCCGTCTGAAAAATTATCATCTCATTCTCCTCCATATATATAATACAATGCGACCAATTACAATTATTCAACCTTCATTATGTACCATGCATATTAATCATGTAAATAAATATATGCATTATCCCCTATAACACACATCTTTTTGGCTTCTGGAAAGCGTTCAATTTACTTGCTACAATTATTACGCATTCACCAGCAGATAAATAGTCTCCACATGCGGTGGGATGGGGGTTTTATACTCATGACGTAAGTTTTGCTTCCCTCTGTATAAAAACATTAATCTTACAAAATAATAGTCAGAACCTTGTACAGCTAGTCAAATCTCGTTCTTTTGTTAAATCTTGTATTCTTTATATTAAATTTAATTACTTCCCCCTCTTCTACCATTAATCAAATAGTACTCAAAGTATGTTAATACACTATATGTTCCAAATACCACTGTTGAATTTCCTTAATTTTGAAAATATTTTCCTTATAAAACGTCACAAATTTTAATTTCTTAAAAGATCTTCGTAGTATCCAGCATCCATTTTCATAACTATATTTCATCCAATCATATGTTAGTCCAAGGTTTTTCATAATTTCATCATTATATATCACTATTTCCCCAGACCAAAGCATTTGCATATATACCAAACCATTCCCTTTCAATAGGTTATCTAATATAAAACACTCTGACTTTATTTCGACTTGCCCATATGCCAATAGGATTATATATCTATCCACTTTTCCATCATTATATTCTAAAAAAATATCAGCATATGGTAACTCTTCTATATTTCCATTAATTTCATACATCATTAAATTTTGTATGATATTCCCTCTATTATATATTTGAATAGTAGTTCTCTTAACTTTCCTATGTTCGATGTCATCCATACTTCATCAAAACCGCTAAGCATATCATCCTTATGATACATAAACTCTCTAGCGCTATTTAACATCTCCGAAAACTTAAGTTCAAATTTATTATCACAAAAATTTTCAAATATATAATTATTATTATTTTCTTCTACTCCCGTTGCTTTTCTAAAAAAACATTCATCTGATCTATTCTCATGGACAAAATACCCGCTCTTAGTAACCCCTATAGGGATCCATCCTTGCTGAGCAAGCATCGATACCATTGTTTCCGGACTACAAATTTCTACAGCATTAAATAATCTATAACTTATTATTTTTTTATAAATACTATCTTCAAGAAAAACTAACAGCTCTTCTCCTTCATATTCATAAATTGCCTGTTCACCCCATTCTTCGTCTCAATCACTACTGGTTAATATTGAAATATATTCATCTTCTGAACAACGTTGTATTACTAAGATTAAAGCAAAGGGAAACACCACTCTAACATTCCCCTCATTTCTAAGCTCAAGTAAGAAAAAATCCTGCAGTTTGCATTTTTGAATCATGTTTACTAATTTTTCCTTACATCTTTCTAATTCGTTTACCGTTTTATAAAGAAACGCCAATTGATTTCGAGAAAGTTCACGCTCCTGCTTATCCTCAATTACATCTAAAATTTCTACACATTTTCTCTCAGGTGTAAATTGGTAGCCTTCTATTGCCAAATTCACCTTCTCTTTCCATTCACAAAATGGTGTAATAAGTTCATTCCATTCTGTAGAAATTATTATTACTCGTATCTCACTGTCTTTCAAATGTAAAGTAGTTTTAAGTAAGGAGACATATTTCATAATTTCATGTATTGCAGACCGTGATGATTGTTTAGATCGCTTGATCTCTATGATCACATAATTATCATATATATCTCTTGCTAATATATCAATATAGCCATCTGTACCCACATTATTTTCAAGTTTATATTCTGTCTTAACCAGTACTAGAGTGTGTTTGAAAATTATATATCCTTAATCATTTTAACCAAATTAAGATTGAAGCAATGCATAGGAACCCCAGATAGGTACTGGCCAGTTTATCATAACGTGTCGCGATTCTTCGATAGGCTTTCAGTTTTAGGAAAAAACTTTCTACTAAATGTCTTTCCCTATAAAGCCACCAGTCACAGTGTCGCTCAAACCTGGCACATTTTCTGGAGGGGATGGTAGGTTCCCCTCCGTGGTCATAAATATAATCAATCAGCTGATTACTGTCATATCCTCTATC
>JAGZXV010000047.1 GCA_018378255.1 Clostridiaceae bacterium
ATGATCTGAACGCACAATGGGGATATCGTCATTGATATACCGGTCCAGAGCTACGATCGGGCGGTCTACATTTTCATATATATCAAGCCTCAGGGAATGGGCGCCCATAATGACCCCGTCCATCATCTGACGTTTCAGCATGTCGATATATTCTTCTTCCCCATTTTTCCTGTTTATCGTGGAACAGACCATGGTTTTATAACCATGGTCATACAGACAGATCTCCGCATACTGAATAAATGTAGAAAAGAACGGATGGGAGGCATCCGGCACGATAATTCCTACAATATTAGTCTTATTCCGGTATAGGTTACGGGCCAGTTCATTGGGGCTGTAATTGAGTTCTTTCATCGCCCGTTCCACTTTTTCCCTGGTTTCCGCAGATACATATCCGGTTTTATTTAATACCAGCGACACCGTACTGGGCGCCACTTTCGCATATCTTGCAACATCTTTTATACTCGCCATAAGCCACCTCTGTTTCCATCCCATTATACCTTCCCGGAAGTTTTCCTGTCAATTGACAATCTCTTTTATTTCCGTTTTAAAATGGCCCGTTGTTCCTACTCACAATCCTCTCACTCATTTTTAATCTTCGGCAGCGGTTCACGGCTGGAAACCGCATTGCCAAAGAAGAAAAATGCGTCCTGAAGCTCTGTTTTCATCATGATGTTACGGTTCAGATATTCATATGCTGCTTTCAGAGAACGGCTTCTGTCATATGGAATGCTGCGAAGGGATATTTGTCCATCCTCAATCACAATATACTGGGCATCTTTGCAGGGATCGTCCGGCCGCCGGTAGGAAACGCTGCCCGGATTCAGCCAGAGCATTCCATCCCCCAGAACATGAATCCCCTGTCTGTGGGTATGGCCGAAAATCATGCGTTTGTCTGCCGCTTCTGCACTGTCTTTTGCCCTGTGTTCATCCCAAAACCGGTTAAACTGATCCCTGCTTTCCACCGTCCCATACCCGTCATCATACTGGTGGCTGACCATATAAGCTGCGCCGTCCGCCTCAAAATACAAGGTCTTTGGCAGTAGATCCAGATAATTGATCTCTTCTTCAGTGAGCTGAGCGCAGGTGTGGTGCACCCACTTAAATTCTCCCGCCCCCGCCTCTCTCCATGGCGTTTCCCGGTAAATATGAACCGTATGGGCGTCGTGATTTCCTTTCACTGTGCGTACATTATGGGTTCTGATCCAGTCAATTACCTCTTTGGGAAACACCCCGTAATCCGTCAGATCACCGGCACAGATGATCTCATCCGAATCCATTTCCCGGTTCCAGACAGCATTCAATGCGTCGATATTGCCATGTATATCCGCAAGTATCAGAATTTTCATTGTTACCTCCTGCAATGGCCCGGATACCGGCGCCATTTTTACATATCCTTTAACCTTTTATTCCCGACATGGCGATTGACTGGATGAACTGTTTCTGGAATGCCACGAATATGATCATAACGGGAACCGTCATCACCGTACCCATGGCAAATATGGGCCCCCAGTCGTTCATATCCCCATAAAATGACTGCAGTGCCAACGGAAGCACCTTGATCGCATTGCTCCTCGTAACCATCGCCGGCCATGCCACATCCCCCCAGCGCTTAACAAATAACAGGATGGATACCGTAGCGATTACAGGTTTTGACAATGGAAACATGATTTTAAAAAATATCTGGGGATAACTGCATCCATCCATGACCGCGGCTTCCATCAGATCATAAGGCATGTCTTTAAAATGCTGATAGAACAAAAAGATATAAAATGGCGTTGCCATAAACGGCAGGATCAAAGAAAGCATTTTGTCAATCAGCCCCATGGCGTTGACAACGATCATCTTATTCACAATCACCGCCTCGCTGGGCACAATTAAGAGTGACAGAATGAGGGAAAGCAAAATGCCTTTTCCTTTAAACTTCAGCATTCCCAGCGCATACCCCATCATGGCGTTGAATAAAACCGCCAAAAGGATGGATGCCGTGGAAGAGATCAGGGAATTGATGAAAAACCGGCCCACGCTCAGTTTTCCGAACAGATATTGATAGTTGTCCAGGCTCATTTTTCCATGAGGGAGAAATGCAAACACATTGGACATATCCACACTAATCTGGTTACTGGTCTTAAAGGAAGATATAAAAAGGCAGATCGGCGGCGCGATGAATAAAACCGCCACCAGTCCAAGAATTACATACAAAAATGTGTTTTCTCTGATTTTTTTCGTTCTCATGCCTTATCCTCCTTCAAGAGTACCTTGGATTGAATCATGGAAACAGCCATGACAACCACAAAGAAAATAACCGATTGGGCAGCCGAAACCCCTATCTGCATTTTTACAAATCCCGTTTCATAGATCAGGTATACCAGTGACATGGTGCTTTTCATCGGTCCTCCTTTTGTCAGCACAAGGATCTGTGTAAACAGCTTGAGAGACGAAATGATGTTGGTCATGACAATGAAAATCACCGTATTTTTCAGCAGCGGAAATGTGATATAAAAGAATTTCTGAACCGGTCCGCACCCGTCAATCTGCGCAGCTTCATAAATATCCTGGGAAATGAACTGAATCCCGGACAGATAAATAATCATATTAAATCCAATCGCTGACCAGATGCTCATGACAGCAATGGAAAACAGAGATTCATTGGGATCTTTCAGCCATCCCTGAGGAGGAATGCCGAAAAATCCAATGATGGCATTCATCATGCTGCCGTCGGCTGAGCCTAGTATAAAGGCCCAGACAACGGAAACCACCGCCATGGAAATAACCTGAGGGCTGAAGCAGATCACGCGGAATACGGTCATCCCTTTCAGCCTGTTGTTCAGCAGAAGCGCCAGCAATAAAGGCAGGATTGTCAATGCCGGAACTACATAGACGGTATATTTCAGCGTATTTTTTGCCGCTGCCGCCATATCCCCGGATGACAAAACACGCATATAATTCTCCAGGCCCACAAAACGCAGTGGATTATTGGCCGCCATCACAAATTGTTTATTCGTAAATGAATACATAAATGACATCAAAAAAGGTATGATTACAAAAACGAACAGCGTAATCAGTGCCGGAGCGCTCATCAGCCAGGCCGATGCGCTTTGATTATACAGTAATTTTTTCTTCATTTGCCTATCCCTTACCCTTCATTCCGGCCTTCTGCTAAAGCCGCTATTTCACTTCGTTATATTTATTGTCCTCAATCAACTGGTCTATGTCTTTTGTGATATCATTCATTGCCTGTTCTGCATTGCCGTAAGCCAGTATATCCCGGAGTGTCTGCCCGATCGTCGCACGCACATAAACGGCAGCCGGCGTGTGAGGACGGTTTATCGCAATTCCGCCTTCTAACTGCTCACGATACAGATAGAGCTTTCCGCCTTTGGCATATTTGGGATCTTTTTCCAATACGGAGCGGAGGCCGGGAATGGAGCCGTTGGCATCTGACATTCCCTGTACATATTCAGGTTTGAGAAGCTCATTGAGAACTATAGCACACTCTTTAACCGTATCATTTTCCTGGGCTTTCACAGTAATCCCCCATGTCTGGGAGCCGCTTCCGCTGTATACGCCGTGTCCAAAATCAGGAATCGGCACCAGGATCCCGTCATCTCCCAGCAGTTCCTCTACCTGAGGTGTCATCCAGTGGCCGTACAGAAGCATGGCCGTATCTTTCTTGCCGTAATAGCCGTCGTCACTGTCCGCCCTGGCATTGATATATCCCTGTTCGCTCAGCCAGTTAAGATAGTTGGCCGCCTCAATCGTGGCCTCGCTGTTGAGCGCGCCTTCCGCCGTCATGGTTTCCCGGTCCAGCCAGTCCCCGCCGAAGCTTTTCACAACCGGAAGATAGGTGTAATAGAATTTGGAACCTGTGGTATCAGACTGGCCCACATCCAATGCCCAATACCCCTTATCCTTTAATTTCCCACAGATTTCTTCGAACTCAGCTCTATCCCATGCTTCTTTATAGCTGGCAGGAATCCTGGCACCCACTTCTTCAAGCATGGACTTGTTAGCCCAAAGAGCCAGGCCGGAATCAAACTGTGCTATATTATAGAGCTTTCCTTCCGGTGCATAAGTACACTCATCCATCACAGACGGAAGCAGATCTGCCTTGATTTCATCAGTAAAATAATCGTCCAGCGGCAAAAATACTCCGGCATGGCAGAAAACCCCCAGACGGTTGCCGTCAGACATGGTCAGATCCGGCAGATCGTTGGAAATGATCGCGGATAAAAGCTGGTTGGAAAGATCCGCCTGCTCAGCGATGGAAAGCCGAAATTCTTCATGATTGTCATCGATCTCTCCCAGCATGTTATAATAGTAATCCCGTTCAGATTCTGTTAAATTGGAGGGTATCCAGACAGTGATATCCTTCCCCGTCTGATTTCCAGCTTTTTCCCCGCTCTTACCGGCTTCTGATGTCTCAGAAGAACTTGTTTTCGCTTCTGAAGCTGCAGCGTCTTCTGACGGTGCAGCCGTTTTCTGGCCTGAACATCCTGCCGTTCCCAAAATTAAAAGCCCGCTCAGTAAACCACATACAGATTTTTTTAATAATTTTCTCATTGTAATCCCCTTTCTTTATACACTGTCTTATCCTATCGTCCCAACAGGCCTTCCATTCCCGGTCTGGCCTGCCTGTTCCTCATTCTTTGTTTGCCGTTTCCACTCCTGAATCCGCCATTCCTCCCTTTTACGCTTCATCCGTTTTCCTATGCCTTCTTTTATCCTATCCTTTCTTTTTCCTATTCCTCCTTTTCCCGGTCCTTCTCTTTTCCCATCCCCTTTTCGCGTCTATTTTGTAAATCCCAGATCGAGGCCATGGTATATACTTCAACAGATACCCGTGTGCTGCGGTCTGAAAAATCCGCCTGGAAAAAGCCATGTTCACCACCGTAGAAAATCCTGACTGCCGAAGCTTCTCCATCATTTATAAATATTTCCGCCATCCGCCTGTCCGTAAAAATCTCCAATTTTCTGATCTCCCGGATTGACACGGTTCCATCCGGCCGTTTGATGCGTGCCGAATCCGACCGAATCCGCAATTCACCATTCCGGTAGTTCAAATACAGCCCCGAACTGCCATTTTTCATCAAGCACATCACAAACTCTGAGGAATGTTCCAGCTCTATCTTTGCGTACCAGGCGTTTTCTTCGATCTCAGGCAGATAAAAAGAAGTTCCTTCTCCCTGATAAATACACCGTTCCTTTAACTGATAAACAGTTTCCACAGGCTTCATTCTCAAAGCTCCGTCCTGAATTTTCATAATCCGGGGAATGGTCATGCTCCCATTGGCTCCATCCTCTTCTCCGATATGTTCTTTCCAGAAATCCGCCGCCCATCCCACTGCGATCCGTCTTCCCTCCTGTTCAAAGGTCTGAACCGCATAGAGATTGCCGCCAAAATCCAGAACCTCTGTCTTTTCAACCTGATACCGGCCGCTCGTCCAATTTCCTATGTAATATCTCACATGCTGCTTCTCCACCGGCTCTTTGTCATACCGCATCAGAGATGCCGTCACAATCATCTTATCATCCAATAAAAATGCATCCGGACATTCTATAGCTTCAATTCCCTCGTGATCCGTTTCCCGGAGCAGTTCTCCTTTGTAAGTCCATATCTCCATATCATCGGAACAGTAATACAGAATCGACGGCACACCTGCCACACTGGACCCTAAGACCAGATACCATCTGCCGTCCTCCCCCATTCCTGTTTTAGGATCCCTAAAATTGCAGGAAACTGAGGGAATCTCTCTTTTTATTACCACCCTTTCCCGTCCAAGACGGATTCCATCCCGGCTCTCAGTCACCACCTGGACTTCCTTAGGATCTGTGCCGGTTCTTTTGTCCTCCAAATGTCTGGTTAAGTAGAAAACTATGGTATCATCACCCGCCAAAACTGCGGAACCGGAAAATGCTCCGCCACGGCAGGCCGGATCATCCAATATCTCCTGCTGCGGTTCCAATGCTACCGGAAGATCTCTCCAATGAATCAAATCCCGGCTGACCGCATGGCCCCAGTACATGTTGTCCCACTCCTGGGAAAATGGATTGTACTGGTAAAACATATGGTAATATCCCTTGAACCAGCAAAGCCCATTGGGATCATTGATCCAGTTTTTGTAGGGGGTGAAATGATACCTCTCCCGGTACAACCCGCACTTCCTGCCACTTTTTATGAGCTCGCCTGTTCCGCCTTCAGGCATCTCCAAATACTGAATGCCTGTTTCCATCATGCCTTCCGATTCACTGAGATACATCAGCCCCGGACAGCACCCGGCAAACAAAATCTCATATTGTGTTTCCTTATTTACCGGAAAACGCAGCCATCGGAAATATCCCGGCAGAACCTTCTCACACATCTTAATCTTTCCGGAAACCTCTTTTAACCGGATCTCCGGCGCCTTCTCCCCTTCTTTCGCCCTTACAAACAGTTCCAGACACCTATAAGCGCCTGTATTAAACCATGACATCCTTTACCTCCCAGATTATCATCTATTTGGATTATTTGCGTTATATCGAACCCGTTCGATATAACGGTTAAAAGTAAACTTTTCTTAAATCGAAAAGTTTTTTGTGTATTTCGTCGTATCGAACCCGTTTGATATATTCGATAATAATACATTTTCACATATAAGTCAACTATTATTTTATTTTGTTTTTCATCTATTTTTTTTCATCGTCATCTTTTATACATTTCTGTCTTCGCTCTCTTCTTCCATCTACTATTTTCTTCTCTTTCTGTCCGCTGCGGACAGCCAAAGCCTCTCATACGTCCGGCTTAAACGCTTTTCTCAGCATTCGTATTTCTTCAGCATGACCGGCCAGATCAGTTGGCGTCTCCAATATAAAGGGCAAATGGCAGAGAGAAGGATGATTGATGATCTTTATGATCGTTTCCAGACCGATTGATCCATCTCCCAACGTCGTATGCCTGTCTTTGCGGCTGCCCCTGGGATTCATGCTGTCGTTGATATGAAAAGCTTTTACCCGCTTCAAACCGATAATCTGATCAAACTGTTTGAGAACTCCTTCTAAATCCTCCGCCACCGGATATCCCGAATCCCACATATGGCATACATCCATACAGATGCCGACCTGTCCGCCAAGCTCTACCCGGTCCAGAATTTCCCTCAATTCCTCAAAATACCGCCCTACCTCGCTTCCCTTCCCCGCCATAGTCTCCAACAAAATCATGGTTTTCATTTCGGGAAACATGGCCTTGTTGAGCATCGAGGCTATTTTCCCCACCGCATATTCCATGGGCTGTCCCAGACGGCTGCCCGGATGCAGATTATAGTAATTCCCCGGCAGATATTCCATCTTTTTAAGATCCTCTTCCATCATCTGCCCTGATATTTCCCGCAGATGGCTGTTAGCTGAACAAAGGTTCATGGTGTATGGGCCATGTGCTATAATTGGAGAGAAATTATGCTCCACAAGAAGCAGATGAAACTCCTCCATCTCCTTTTCATTTACAGCCTTTGCCCTTACGCCCCTGGGATTTCTGGCAAAAAACTGCAGGGTAGTGGCGCCGATATCCACAGCGTCCTGTATCATGCGGCGGTATCCTTTGGCCACTGATAAATGGGCTCCTATTTTTAAACAATTATCAAAAGCAGTTAAATTTTTATTCTCGTCCATGACTATCATTATCCTCCGTTCTGCGCCGTTTATACCTATACGCTCTTCATATCCTAAGGCAGATAAAACATCCTTCGGCAGATACCTGTCTCATTATTTTTTAATTTCTGTAAAAAGCGGTTGCTTATGTCAGCATATCTTGTTATAACAAAATCAGGAACATTTTCCTTAGAGTGTGTTTGAAAATTGCTTTCTGTCAGATGTGCGTCACTATTTGCGGGAGATTTGTCCCGAATGAAGGGCGCATCGCGGGCTATGTAACCTGAATTCGGGACAAATATACCGCAAAGTGGGGCGTGCAGATGGCAGAAATAAATGTTCAAGCACACCCTAGAAAAGAAATCCGTTTTACATCTAAAAACCGGCAGCATAACAGGAGGACAAATTTATGATGCGTGATGCGCAAAAAACAATTGGAAATTTAATTGACAAACAGAAAACTGCTTATATAAGTTCCATAGATGAGGACGGTTTTCCCAATATCAAAGCCATGCTGGCCCCCAGGTTCAGAGACGGGATCACCTCATTTTATTTTACCACCAACACCTCATCCCAAAAAGTGGCCCATTTCAGAGCCAACCCTAAAGCCTGTATTTATTTTTGCGATAAACGTTTCTTCCGTGGAGTTATGCTGAAAGGAACAGTAGAAGTTTTAGAAGACCAGGAAAGCAAAGAAATGATCTGGCAGGAAGGGGACACCATGTATTATCCGCAGGGAGTAACCGACCCGGATTACTGTGTGCTGAAGTTTACCGCTGTTAAGGGGCGGTATTATGCCAATTTCAAGTCGGAGACATTTGAAATCTGAGGGGGGATTTTTTATTGCCTGCATAGCTATTTTAGCCATCATAAGGTGGAAAAGAGTTCCATAGGGCTACCCCGCAAACCCGCATGAAATGGGCATTTTCTCAAATCCCACGAATAAGGCGGCATAACCTTGGACAGCGTGGTTTTGTAAAGTTGGGCACCATTTGGGCACCGCAAAACAAGAAATCAGCAAGCCTTGTGTGGCCTGCTGACATGTTTACTATACCACGCTTTCCCCAAAATCGCAAGCACTATGGGAGGCCATAAGGCGGCGGGCCAATCAGAGGCGTTTTATACCCCCGAAACCGGGATAGGGTTCCCATGCGGGACAGCCGGGAGCGCCCCGAGGTATCAACCACCATCCGGGGCGCTCTATGTATGCCCAGTAGGAACCATGACCCCAAGGCAAGGGCATACAGCGGACAGATAGGCCCTACAACGCCTGACAGAACGGGCCTCTGCGGACGTAAACTCGTGGGCCTGTATCATTTTACCTGAACCTCCGAAAACGGGCTTCTATCGTTCCGCGACATCCTTGGCGTGAGACTTGGCCCCGTCTCACGCCGGGGGATTGAGGGCGACCCCCAACAAGCAGATTTTACAGTTTTTCGCCAAGGCAAAAATTGGAAAAACCTCAAAGTGTGTACCACTTTGCCCTGCTTGCCACTATTAAGAACGGCTAAAGAAGAAATGCGCATTATACCAATAAGGCGTACTAAGTCAGTAGTAGTATGCCTTTAATAGTTTCTGATAATTGCTTAGGGTTCTCAACCATTATCATATGACAAGAATCATGGATAAACACTAGATTTAGATGTCTTAAAGCCTGTGCGGATAAATTTAAATCCTGAATTTTAGCTGGATACTCAGGCATACCCCGATCACCATAAATCGCATAAATATCCTGTGAAATCTCGTTTACTAAACTGGTATAATCAAAATCAATTTGAACTGAATCCAATAATTCAGCAGTATAGAATTTCCTTTCTTCACTTAACATTTGGAGAATACTTTCTCCACACTTTTCCATATTTCTTTGTGTCATTAAATTTCTATAAAACTCATTAGCAGGTTTCAAATTAGTATCTAAATAAATTATTTTATTAACTTTCATTTTATATTCTGCAATCAATTGCAATGCAATTATTCCTCCAAGACTATGGCCTATAATTGCATCATAACAATAGTGACCATAGTTTTTATGAACCCATTCAGTAATATCATCAACTCTTTTCGCATTTAGTGTTACGTCATGTGGGTACTCCACGTAATCAATTTCAAAGTTTCTTAAATAAGGATTTATGTAATCCCATATGTGTTTCGTACAATTAACACCGTAAAGCATCATCAATCGCATAATTCATTTCCATCCATAAATTTACTTTTTCCGAGTTCGCCTTATCCGCCTAAGGCGTACAAATATATAACTTATTTTTTCCATTCTAATATTAACGAATGGAAATGTCAAACAGTTCATTTTATGTCATAACTTTGTGCTACTGTTCATAACTCAGTTTGTTCACTTGGGCACCATTCGGGCACCATTTCATCCTTCGCGGGATTGTATTGCACACAACAGTAGTGCTGATTTCATGGGCTTTTCCGGCTGAAAAAAGGATTCTATTCCCGTCGAATATTTACTATTTTTTATTTAATTGATTGGCGGGAGTAACGCCGGCTTTTATAATAGAAAAAGATTTTGAGAAGGTATGAAATGGGTAAATGCTATGGTATTTTACTTTTATGTGGGATGTGACATGGAGATTTAATGTAAATGACCTGGGGATTAACAGTAAAACGTGAAGGCTTTTTCGAAAATGCCTTGAGGTTTGATGTTAAAAAACTCAAAATTGCATTAAATTAACCAGAACCAGAGAAAACCAGCCCAAAAGCGGGGCGAGGGGACGGACGGCGGAGCGGATTTTTGGAACTGCCGGGCGGGGTGGAATCCAGCAGTGATGAAAGCCGTCTGGAAACCGTTAGGGAAACTTAGGCTGAAGGGATGGAAAAAGGCGGGCAGAAACTGAAAACCCAATCAGTTTCTGAGATGCCCGCTGAACGGTAAAGTCCCATAAAAAGTTTACCGTGAATGGGCATCGAACCGTCTTTTTCCCTCCCTGCAGTCTTAGTTTCCCTTACGGTTGGAAGCCGGTTTTCATCACCGCTGGATTCCGCCCCGCCCGGCAGTTCCAAAAATCCGCTCCGCCGTCCGTCCCCTCGCCCCGCTTTTGGGCGTAACGTCCTCAATAATTACCAATACTCAATTTGCCGCTTCCCCCTCACACGCTATCTTTTTAGGCCGCAATTCAAATCTCCCTTCCGACATCACCAAACCTGCCAGCGTCAGCCCAATTCCGAATACCGCCGGCCAAGTCACCTTCTCGTTTAAAATGAGCACTGATGTAACCACCGTAATGACGGGAACCGCATAGATATAGGCGCTGGTTTTCACGCTTCCCAGACGTTTTACCGCAAAATTCCAGGTCACGAAGCACAAGGCAGATGCACCGAATCCCAAAAACAGGATGTTGAGCAGATTTTTCATATCTGCAAACCGTTCCAGTCCAAGACGGAAATCGAAGAAAAAGAGGGCCGGAATCATGAGCAGAATCCCATAGAAAAAGATCCTTCTCGTGGTCTGCACTGTTCCGTATCCGAATCCGCTGATCTTCTTTGTCAAAATTGAATAAGCCGCCCATACAACCGCAGCCCCTACCGACAGGATATCTCCCGTTGGGTTCAGGGAAACGGAGTGGTCGCCCCGGAAACTGATGAGAAAAATACCTGTCATAGCCATCAAAAATCCCAGAACAAACCGGAATCCCGGTTTTTCTCCCTTTAAAAACCACCAGTCAAATAACGCGGTAAAAAATGGAGCGATGGAGATAATAACACCCACATTGGCCGCCAGAGTAAACGTCAGCGCAAAGTTCTCCATCAGAAAATACAGCGTGACGCCGCATAACCCGGCCGCTATAAAATAGAACTCCTGGCCCTTTTCCCTGATCTTCAAAAACCGCGGCGCTGCCAGCCATAAGGCGAAATAACCGATCACAAAACGGATAAAAAGAATTTCCACCGGATCAAATACCCTGAGCAGAACTTTCGTTGATATAAATGTCGTCCCCCATATGAAGATGGTGAACGACGCCGCAATATGTCCGGCAACATTTTTATTAGATTCCATTTCGATCCGCCTCCGAAGCAAAACCTTCTTCCGGTTCCGCCTTTTCTTTAAATATTTTTTGATACTGCTTGGGTGTCAGCCCGATAAACTCTTTAAAAAACCGTGTAAAATGGCTCTGATCCGTAAATCCTGCTATAAAAGCCGCATCTGCCAGAGGAACTCCCTGTTCCAGCAGCCGCTTGGTCTTCTCAATCCTGAAGGATTGCAGATAACGGTAAGGAGAGACCCCCGCTTTCTTCGTAAACAGCAGCAGCAGATGGGATTTACTGATCTGAGCCAGCTGCGCTAAATCGTCCAGTGCGATGTTCTCATTGTAATGATCTTCCAGATAACGGCATACTAAAGCTACCTTATCCTCTTTTTCCGGCTCTTCCTCCCGTTCCAGCGGCTCGCAGTGCTCCCTCAATACCTGCTCCAGCAAAAAGTAAAAGGCCTCTTCTTTAGAAAGCTTAGGCGCATGTTCCACAATCCCGCAGTACAGGCTGTCAAGCGCTGCCGTGATATCACTTTGATAAACCACGTGACTTGTAAACCGGGGCAAAAACTCCCGGCCCGTCAGCTCTTTAACCGCTTTTTTCATAATATCTTCGTCTATATTGACCGCTCTGTAATCCAGAATTTCTCCGTTAACGGGCGCACAATAATGGCAGTCCATGGGATTAAATAAGATCAAATCTCCCGCAGATGTATCATATTCTTCATTCATACACCACAGGTGCCTTCTTCCTCCCTCCACAAAACCAATTACATAATATTTATGAAAATGATTTGGAAATTTCTGTACAATACCTGTCAGGTTATATGCTTCAATCTGTAAATCGCTGTCATAGTAAACGTGGCGCTGTTCCTGTTCCGGCGGCATAACTTATTCCTCCTGTCCCTTCCTTTTCAGCTATTGTAGCAAAATAGTTTTCAAATATCTTGTATGATATTATTATTTTTAAAAGAATAAAATCCCGCAATCAGGAACCTCGTTCAATCATACCGACAATTTTTTTCTCCATTCTCCTGCTGATTCCGCTTTTTTTCCTGGTTCCTGCAAACACAGCTGCGCCTCCGTAACGCATACCTGATATATGAAAAAATTCCTTCATAGCGCGGATTGCCCCGGTACTCTGTCCGCATAGCGCGGAAAATGGAAACGGCGTGCTGCAGGCGGTCAACAGAAAATAAGTCTGTCTCTTTGACAGTCTGGGCTTGGGAACCGGGCTGTCGTTATCATCCATGACGGCTCCGACCAGCCGGTCGAACAAATTTTTCACAATTCCCGGCACATTGGCAAAGTAGACCGGAGCAGCCAGCACTACCGCATCGCATTCCCTTAAAAGCCGGCATATTTCCCCCAAATCATCGTCTATCACACAGTCTCCGGACTGTTTGCATCCCATGCATCCGCGGCAGTAACCGATATTTTTTTCATACAGGTTCACTACCTTCACCTGATACCCCAGACGCTCCGCCTCTGTTACGGCGCAGGACAACATGGAAGCTATATTTCCATGAATTCTGGGACTGCCGAGAACCGCAAGCATCTTTTTACGTTCCGTCACTTTGTCAGCCATTCTTTTCCCCCTTCACCAGTATTGACCGGAGCATGAATGTAAAGCCATACTCCAAAAATTCCCGTTTCCGGCATCCCAGCACAGTTTCAATATATTCCTTCTTCTGGTCTGCCATCTGAATAATGCCCGAAAGCCCGGACCAAAGGATAAAGACAGTCTCGGTTATTTTTAATCCTCTGTCAAACCGCCCTTTCTCCATGCCCTCTTCCAGAAATCCTCCTATAATCCGGTTCATCTGCTCTCCCATTTCAAAAATCTCTTTGTATACCTGCGGCGTATCCTCTTTTTCCACATCAATTCTGATTTTTTGAAGAATCAGGTCAAACTGCATCGGATATTCTTCCTGAAAATCAGCAAGGGCGCAGCAGACGTCAAAATAACGCGGAACCACACCGGCGCCGGAACCGGCCGCAGTGCGAAGGCGTTCACACAGCTCAGACATGCTTTCCAAAATCATGCATCCTATGATTTCATCTTTATTTTCAAAGTATACATACAATGTGGCCTTGCTGTATCCCGACGCCGCTGCAATTTCATCCATAGTCGTCCGTTCAATTCCCTTTTGTTCAAATAATTTTACCGCTGCATCCATCATATGGCCACGGTGTGCAGATGCCGGTTCCTGTTTTCTCCTCGCCATTATATTTCCCCTATCCCTATAATTAAACTATCAGTTTAATTATTTCATATAATCCGGTTCCTGTCAACCGTGTGTTAACCGGCCGCAGTTTGGAAAACCACCTCCAGAGTATAACAAAAGCCCTTGACATTTAAAAGAAAGCTGCATTACATTAATGGAATGAACATGTGGGAAATTATTTTAACACTTATAATCTGTACGAATTAATGTACGGCATCAGTCCCGGTTAAATTGCCAGAATAACACAGCAAAAAAAATCGAGAAACATTTTTCAATTTAGCTTATATTATCAGCATAAGACAGGAGGACAAAATGAAGGAACAGATTGAGGCAGTACAGAGAATGCAGGATTTCATAGACGAACATTTACACGAAAATATCGCTCTTGCCGATTTAGCAAAAGCATCCCTCTATTCTCCGTGGTATTCCTACCGTTTGTTTATTCAATGGATGAATATGACTCCGGCTGATTATATCAGAAGACTGCGGCTGTCAAAATCCGCTTTAAAGCTGAGGGATGAATGTGTCAGAATTGTAGACGTGGCATATGAGTTCGGTTTTAAAAGTGTGGACGGCTATCAGAGGGCATTTTTCCGTGAATTTGGATGCAATCCAAAAGAATACGCCGGCCATCCCGTCCCGATTTACCTCTTTCGTCCTTATGGAATCAAATACTCTGCAATAGAAAAGGAGAACGTTATGGAAAATGTTAGAAATGTCTTCATCCAGGTTATCGATAAACCCAAACGGAAAGCGATCATCAAAAGAGGAGTTCAGGCTTCTGATTACTGGACCTACTGCCAGGAAGTTGGCTGTGACGTATGGGGACTTCTTTTGAGCATCAAATCCATCAGCATGGAACCGGTATGCCTTTGGCTTCCAAAACAATACATCAAACCCGGGACTTCCGAATATGTGCAGGGCGTGGAAGTTTCCGTTGATTACGACGGCCCCATACCTGACGGTTTCGACATCATTGAACTGCCTGCAGCCAAATACCTGATGTTCCAGGGAGAACCCTTCCAGGAGGAAGACTATTGTCAGGCAATCGATGAAGTTCAAGCTTCCATCAGCAAATATGATCCGTCCATAATCGGTTATTCCTGGGATCCGGCCAATCCGCGAATACAGTTGGAACCGGTTGGCGCCAGGGGATATATTGAATTAGCCGCTGTCATTTAACATCAAACGTAATAAGCTCCAACACAACGAAACGGCAAAGCCAACTCTGGCTCTGCCGTTTCCAGTTTATTGAAGAAACGCAGTCTGTGCGAACAACAGCATTTTACTCTTCCCTGAACTGATATTGTTTCAATATCCGGGCAAATACGATACAAATGACTGCTCCGGATACCCCCAGCACGAACATCATTATGGCCGCTCCCGATCCCTTCCCGGTTCCGAAGAGAACCGCTGGCCATGAATCAGCCTGTATTCTGGCCATGATGGGTTCAAAGACCTGATCCACCAGCAGCCCGCCCAGAAAAAATCCAACCGGTATGGTAAAAAACTGCAGTGTATTGCGGCAGGAATAGACCCGTCCCTGCATATCCACCGGTATTGTGGTTCTCAGAATCACATCCAGATTTGCGTTCATAATCGGCACTACCATCCACCCGAAGAACTGCCCTATACACCACAGCGCGGGGATTCTGGTAAATGCCAAAAGGAAATTCTCTATTGTCAATGAAAATAACATCGTACCCGTGATCACGCGAATCCTGTTATTGGGTTTCGGCAGCATTGTCACAATCAGACTTCCAATTAAGGTTGCAATTCCTGCACAGGAAGTCACAAATCCCAGCACCGCTTCCCCGCCGTTTTCCCTTGGCAGAACATACGCAGGCAGGGTCGCGTCAAACGCGGACGCTACCAAATTCACACCTGCTAAAAAGAGAATCAAATACAAGATCATGGGATTCTCCCTTAAATAGCGAAGACCTGCGTTGGCAGCGTTTAAAAGCGATTCGCTTTCGGAAGCACTCTTTCTCTTCGTCCGGTCACCACATATTTTTGGAATTTTCACAAAGAAAAGCAATGCCAAAAATGCAATTGAAAATGTGGTTAAATCCACTAAAATAACGGTGTCCATCCCTCCTGCTGCAAACAATGCCGTCGCCAGCATGGGGTGCAAAACTGTAACAACGGACTGGGAAAGCGAGCGCAGACCGCTGGTCTTCTGGTACTGTTCTTTTGGCGTAATCAAAGTCATAGCCACATCCGAGGCAGGCTGTTGGATTGTATTCATCAGGCCGCTGACTGCATTTAGCACATACAGATGCGCCGGACTCAGCAAATCGTTCTTCAGCAATATCAGCACCACGATCGTGGTACACGCCGCAAAGCTGTCGCTAAAGAGCATAATTTTTTTCTTGTTCCACCGATCACTCAACGCGCCCGCAAAAATACTCATGAGCACATATGGCGCATAAGAGCAGATGGACAAAAACGCCGTCTGCAGCGCAGATCCTGTCTTTTGATACAACCACAGCGTCAGTGCAAAATTAGTCATCGCACTTCCTAACTGGGACAGAGACTGTGTACTCCATAACACCAAAAATGTTTCTAGTTTATTCTCTTTTAGTCGTCTTGCTGTTGCTTTATTTTTTTCCATTTTATCCTTGCTCCCTTGATTTTATAATAGGTTCATCAAAGTGCAAGTCTGAGGACAAATTCATTCCTCCATGCAATGTCCTCAACCCTTGCACGGAGCTTCTGCAATCATAAGCCTCATTAACGTCTCCTCCTTCAAAATCAAATACACTTTTACCATTATAATACACTTTTCGCTTTATGTCCTGCATAATTTCATTGTTAAATACTAATTTCCCCTATGACGCAGGGTGAGAGTCAAGAGAATATTTTTATTTTCTTCCAAATGATATCATCATACCGCTGAATAATACACAAGTAATATTTCCACTGTTCTCCTTTATGTATTCTTTTACTTCCCTCTGTCTTTGACAGTAGTCCTGGGCTTCGTTCCAATCCATTCCGTGATTCATAAAACGTTCCATGATCCTTTTTTCATCCACATCCCGGTCCCATTGGTGAATTGATAAAAAATCTCCCATAACCTGTTCATAGTCAGCCATATCCGGGAAGATCAAATTCACCTTGTCATTCATGCGCGTTTCAATCTCCTTCAGTCCGGCTTTTTTCATCAGATTGGGGATTTTCATGGCAACCGCATAATCCCTTCCCTGTTTTTCATATTCATTTTTCCACATTTTTCGGAATCCCGATCTCCGACAGAGTTTTTCATATTCCATACCTTCCATATAGAAACCGTCGCACTCCACTTCCCGGTTTACATTCATGGAGATGATGAGGCCGTCCTTTCTGCACAGAGAAATCATTTTTTCAAGGAATTCCTCTCCACGGTTTAAATGCCTCATAACCGACCGTTCCAATACAATATCATATTTAACAGGGCTCTCATATTCCAGCACGTCTCCACAGATAAATTTCACCCCCTCTATGTCTTCTTCACAGCCCCGCCGCCCTTCTTCGATCAGATATTCATTGAAATCAATCCCCGTATAACTGCTTTTCTTGGGAAGAAGTTCCAGCAGCCGTTTACAGAAAGATCCGTCCCCGCAGCCGCAGTCCAGGACAGAAACCGGTCTGTTAATTTTCCACACCTGATTTATCAAAAATGACAGATAATCGTCATTCCACTGATATTTCCTGCTTCGGGCCAGATACTCTTTTTTATCATTCCAGTATCCGCTTTTATCCGATTCCACCGGCAAATACTCTTCATCGGGCAATGGTTTCAACCCCAGGAGCTGATCAACCGATACGGAAAAATACCCGGCTAATTCCGGAAGAAGCGTGATGTCGGGCATGGTGATTCGATTTTCCCATTTGCTCACCGTTTGAAATGACACTCCTATGGCGTCAGCCAGCTTCTGCTGGCTGATTCCCTTCTTCCTTCTCAAATCTCCAATCCTAAAGTTTACCCTTTCCATAAGATTCCTCCCCGATTACATATTCTGGTTCTATCATAACAGATGAGGTGATTTTTTCTATAACCTATAAGAAGAGTTTTCTCGCCTTAAAAGTTTCCACGTGACTGTTCCCTTTTTATACATATTTTTTGACCTATGTCCTGCATGTACATCAATAAATGATTTAAAGTAATAACCGCACCTGATCATAAACACAAAATCCAGGGACCTGATATCGGATTATCAGCTCCCCGGATTTTCATCGTTTTTCCGTTTCAATTATCAGTTTATTTTTAGATCCAGGCTCCATTCTCATCGATCCGCATTTCCGCGCTGTGATATGCAAATAATGTAAATAACTGCCGGTCATACTCTCTTTGAACTCATTTAACCTTTCCTTTCCATTACGGTTCCCGGCCCGGGCGCCTTATCCCTTATTCTCTTTTCACTGAAATCTTACTCCATCCCAGCAAAAGCAGCCCCATAAACAAAATCCCATCGGCGGCAAGCACTGCCGTCACATGTCTTACGGCTCCAAAGACATACAGCACCGTAAAACACTCCACCGACAATATGGTTACACAGAAAAAATTGATGATATAATCGGCAATGCTTTCGCTGTAAATCCCCCTCACCCAGAGCCACCTCCAGATCACCGGTTTCAAAAATACTCTCAGCGCCACGCAGACAGCGGGATACACGAATATGAATCCTCTGCCCGCCAGGGAGCTGGCTTCACCTTTGTTCCACTGGATCGGAATCTTATCCGGCAGATAAGGGAAGGATAAGACCGCCGCCAAAATACAAAGAACTGCCAGAACACCCCATACCGCAGCACCGCCCCACAGGTAAAAGAATCCCGCCGCATCCATCCGGAACACGCTTTTATGATCCGACCAGTAATCCTGAAGATCCGTTACATATCGGTCCACATCCAGAGTTTCAAATTGAATCTCCTCATCCTTTAACATCCGTCCGCATAAGATCTTCGCATTTTGAAGCTCAGTAATCTGTGTTTCCAGCTTATCCGCCTGATCCTTTATCACCTGATGCAGCAAAAGTTTCTGTTCTTTTATCTTTCTGATATCTTCAATTGAAATATCCAGCGTCCGTAAGTAAGCAATCTTTTTAAGTTCGCTCACATCCTTCTCTGAATACACACGATATCCGTTGGCCGCATTCCGTTCCGGCTCTATCAATTTTTCTTTTTCGTAAAATCGGATATTGGAACGCGCCAGACCTGTTTTTTCTTCTACTTCTTTGATCGTCATAGGGTCTTACCTCCTGTTTACCCCTACAGTATAAGGTGTAAATCAGGTTTACAGTCAAGCTTTTTCTGATTTCCGGCAGCATTTTCCATTCTTACCCGCATTTCAGGCCAAACATTGACCTATATCAGTTCTTACCGGCGCTTCCGTGGACCCGGACCAGGTTCTCATGCATACATACCATTAAAATTAAAATTACCAGTAAATACACCGGAAAAAGTGCCGGGCTGATATGATTCGCAATCAAGCCGAATAACGGCGGCATGACACAGGTTCCCACATAAGCACAGGCCATCTGAACCCCAATAACTGCCTGGGATTTATCCGCGCCGAAATGGGCCGGTGTTGAATGAATCACACAGGGATAGATCGGTGCGCACCCGAGTCCGATAAGAATCAGGCCTGCCATTGCCGTCCCTTTTCCCAATGGCGCCAATACAGCCAAAATGCCGGTAAATATGATAAACTGCCCCAGACGGATCATGTTGGTATCGTTCAGCCGTATGGTTAAAAAACCGCTGACCGCCCTCCCTGCCGTAATTCCCAGGAAAAACAGGCCCGTGCATTTCGCCGCGTCATCTGCATTCATGCCGGTCTGCATGACCATGTAACTGCTGGCCCATAAACCCGTGGTCTGCTCCAGTGCGCTGTAGCAGAAAAACGCGGTCATCACCGATTTTGCACCGGAAATTCTTAGTATTTCCGGCAGTTTAAGCGGCTCTTTTGTTTTACCATCTTCCGGAAGTTTTGACGTCCCTCCATCCTGTTTCTTCCACAGTGGAAGGCTCAAAAAGAGAAATGCCGTCAAGACCACCTGAATTACAGCGATATACCGGTATCCCATATTCCAGTTCTGGCCGCCGCTCAGGGCATATCCCATGATATACGGACCTGACGAAGCGCCCACTCCCCACATACAGTGAAGCCAGCTCATATGGCAGCTCTCATAATGCAGGGCCACATAATTGTTGAGAGATGCGTCCACGCTCCCGGCTCCTAACCCATAGGGAACTGCCCACAGACAGAGCTGCCCAAAAGAGCTGCTGACGGAAAATCCGTATAATGCGATGGCTGTCAGCATCACGCTGAACGCCGTAACCTTTCCGGTCCCCATCCTCTTAGTCAGCCGGTCGCTCTGAAGGCTGGATATCACGGTTCCCATCGCTATGATCATGGATATGATTCCGGCATAGGACACCGGCACTCCCATTTCTCCATACATGGAAGGCCACGCAGATCCCAATAAGGAATCAGGCAGACCTAAGCTGATAAATGACATATAAATAATTGCTAACAACAGTTGAAACATCTTGTATTTTACCTCCGTTCAGGGTAGAATTATACCACCAGATTTAGAGATACAACATAAGAATACAACCATATTTATGCAATAAAACATCCAAAGAGAGGTATTATATGGCTATTTCACCATGTACTGCGGCAACCGATGCAGATGGCAGGGAACTTGTCACCCACGGTACCGCCTTATTTCCCATCGCAGTTTACAACGATGATCTGCAGCTGGAACCTGTTCCGTGGCATTGGCACGATGAATTAGAGGCCGCCGTTATCACCGAAGGCACAGCTGTTATCGCCGCAGGTTCCAAAAAATATACGGCAGGGACCGGAGACGGCTTCTTTATCAATGCAAATGTCCTGCACAGCGCCTGGAATGCCGGCACCTCCAACTGCCGCTTACATTCTGTCGTCTTTCATCCCCGGCTGGCTGGCGGCAACCCGGACAGCATTATCTGGCAAAAATACGTACAGCCCCTGGTGACGGATTCATCCCTTTCCTTCTTCCTTTTCAATCACGGGACGGGATGGCAGCGATCATTTCTGGACACAATTGAACGGGTATGGAACCTCTGCGTATCCGAACCGGACGGATATGAGCTGGATGTGCGTTCCGATCTGTCCAAATTTATCTATCAGTTGGGGGGCCGCCGTCCATCCCGTCCGGTTCAGCCTTCGGAAAAAGAGCTGCGGGACAGTGTCCGCATTAAGAACATGCTTGAATATATACATATCCACTGCCATGAAGAGCTGAATACCCATATGATTGCCCAAAGCGTTTCAGTCAGCTCCAGCGAATGTTTGAGATGTTTCCACAGCACAATCGGAACCACTCCGATCCAGTATCTGAAACAATACAGAATACAGAAAGCAGCCGAACTGCTGTCTGCCACAGATAAAAAAATACAGGATATCTGCCTGGAATGCGGCTTTCAGGAAACCAGTTACTTTGCCAAATCATTTCGCGAGATCATGGGATGCACGCCGTCCGAACACAGGATAAACCAGCAGCTAAAATCCGCCGGATGTGAATAAGAGCCGACTTCATTCACATCCCTTGCCCATCAAAAGGTCAAATGAGCTCTGTTTCCCCTGTTTCAGATGATAAATCATCGATTGGGCCGCCTTTTCGTATTCGCCGTCCATGATCAGCTTTGTAATTTCTATATGTTCCGCTATGCTGTATTTCAGGCGGGAATTTCGATCTCCGGTCATGATGCGCATCCGCCTGGTCTGATCCTGAAGCTGTTTCATCGTCCTGCACAGATGTGCATTGCTGCAGCTATCCAGTATCATATCGTGCAGTTTGTCATCCAATTCTATTTTTCCCTTTTCATCTCCGGCATTCTCCAGCGCCTTTTCACAGGATTCCAGATATGCTTTTAGTTCTTCTTTGGGGATATTGCACGCCCAGCGCCTGATGATATGCGGTTCGATCAATTCCCTCACCTCATATACATCCCTCACATCTCTCATCTGCACATCCGTCACCCATATCCCTTTTTTGGGCATGATCTTAACCAGATTTTCCTGCTCCAGCCTGCTGAGTGCTTCCCGTATGGGCGTATGGCTGGAATCCACTTCCTTCACCAACTCGGTTTCATTAATCAGTGTTCCCGGCCAATACTGACATGTTATGATCTTCTCTTTTATTATCTGATATGCTTTATCCTTAAGGGTCTCCTTTGCCATAAATCCCAATTCCTCTCCTAATAAAAATCTCCCTCTTCTCTGACCGATAGAGTTTCCGGCGCCGTCTACTAATCCCTGCGTGGTTCCCTGATAAACAGAATACCCACAGACATCCCCTGATGCCTGTGGGTCCGTTCTTTTTATTGCTCATTACCGCAATAGACTTTCATCCCATTGTTATAATAGACATCTTCTAATTCTTCCGGAGTAAATACCCCTGAATCCTGGAAATAATCATACAAATGCCGGTAGCTGTCCCGGGTCAGCGGACAAGGTATATCGCTGGCCCAAATCAATTTCTCAGCTCCCACTATCTCCTTGGCCGCTTTCAAATAACGGATTGCGGTTGGATAAGGATATTCTTCCGGATAAACATTCCAGGGAAGAGCTGAAATATCAAACCATATATTCTCTTTTTTCAATATTTTCAATCCCTGTTCCAAAGCGTCCCCGTCTTTAAGGGCAGGCGCCAGCAGATGGCATACCACGATCTTCATGTTGGGATGGCGTTCTGCAATATTGGCCACCGCCTGAGGCTGGAAACTGGCCATACCCGGGCTGCCGAGATCCAGCGTGAGCACACATCCTTTGTCAGCTGCCATCCCGATAAGGCCGGCCAGCCGTTCTCCGTCCAGATCAAACGGCTCGTGATAACTCATCAGCCCAGGCCCTGTGCTGACCTCGAATTTAAGAACCCTTACCCCGGCGTCCAGAAACCGTTTCAGTATCGGCACTGCCTCCAGGCAGAAGGGATCAACAGTACATGCCGGAATAAATGTATCCGGATATTTTTTCGCCACCTCCAGGGTATAATCATTCTGAAAACCATAAAACCCGCCCTGCAGCAATACAGCTTTTTCCACGCCTTCCCGGTCCAAAAATGCTTTCAGCGCTTCCCCGGTCACAGTCTTTTCCCCCAGTTCCGCCGGGAACATGGAAATCTCATCTCCGTCAGCCCAGCGCGCCTTTCCGCCTCCAATCGCTCTCAGTTCCCCTTTCGCTCCATAACCGGCCAAGCGTTCTACCACATGAGCATGCGCATCGAATAATTTCATGCCTCCACCTCTCTTTTCTTTTTAAACCATGACCTCTGCAGGCCGTTTCCTTTGTTTTTCGAGTAAACATCAACTGCTACCGCACAGATTATAATGATTCCCTTAACCAGAGTGTGATAGGTAGACGGCACTCCCATAAGGCGCATTCCGTTATTAAGAAGTCCTACCAGCATGGCGCCAAACAGCGCCCCCTGAATGGAACCTTCCCCGCCCATCAGGCTGGTGCCTCCTACCACAATGGCGGTAAGCACATCATTTTCATATCCCGAAGCCGCCTTGGCGATGGCCTGCTGGTTCATGGAAGCCAGCACAATTCCTGCCATAGCTGCCGTAAAACTGGAAATGATATAGCAGATCACCGTAATCTTCTTTTTTGAAATTCCGGAGAGCTCAGAAGCGTCCCCGTTGCCGCCCACCGCGTACACAAACTGGCCGAACACCGTTTTATTGAGCACTACATAGGTGAGAAGCATCATGCCCGCCATTATAAATATGGGAATAGGAATCCCCAATATCCGGCCGCTTCCGATTACCGTAAAAAGTTTTGGTTCCATGGCAGCTATCGTGTTATTTCCCGTGGTGATCTGGGCAAGGCCATTCACAATGTTCTGGGCAGATAAGGTGATGAGAAATGCCGGTACGGAAAAGCCTGATATAATCATTCCATTTACAAGCCCCACACCGATACCTGCCAAAAGGCCCAGCAAAATTCCGGCCAAAGCCGCACCTGAAGTCTTCCCCATGGAGTTCATCACCACTACGGCCACAGCTCCGCTCAGAGCCGCGACCGGGCCTACGGACAAATCAATACCTCCCAACAGTACGGTAAAAATCATGCCGCAGATCATCACGCCATAGATGGAAATCGCATAGAGAATGCTCAGCATGTTGTTCCAGGTGGGAAATACCTTAGGCTGCAGAATTGTCATAATAATCATAACCACCAGAAGAATCAAAGGTTTCTGAAATTTAGAAATCTGTTTTCCAATGCCCTGTTTATTCATCTTCTGCCACCTCCTTTTCCTGTTCCAGACCGGAAGCTGCCGCCAGCACATCCTCCTGTGTCACCGAACCGCTGTCAAACTCTTTGAAAATCCGCCCCTGACGGAAAACTAAAATCCTGTGGGATACCCGTATCAGTTCCTGTAAATCGGAAGACACCACGATCACCACAACTCCTCTGGACGCCAATTCCTCGAGTATATTATAAATCTCCTCTTTTACACCCACGTCGATTCCGGCTGTAGGCTCATCCACCATCAGCACTTTCAGATCCCGCATCAGCCATTTTCCCACTACTACTTTCTGCTGGTTTCCGCCGGATAAATTGCCCACCTGCAGATTGGGATTATCCGGCCGTATATCCAGCCGTTTTATGGCATCCCTGCACATGGCCTCTTCCCTGGACAGCTGGATAAATCCCATGCTCTTTTTCAACTGGTCATAATTGGTGAGGGCGATATTTTTCCTGATGCTCAAAAGCGGCACAAATCCCTGGGTTCTCCGGTCTTCCGGCACCAGCCCAAATCCGTTCCGGATATTTTTCTTTACGCTGCCGGTCAGTTTCTTTCCTTCAAATGTAATTTCCCCGCTGTCATACTTATCCACCCCGTAAATACAGCGCAGCACCTCTGTTCTCCCGGATCCCACAAGACCGCCGATTCCGAGAATCTCTCCCTGATGCACATCAAAGGTAATATCCTTAAACACCCCTTTGCGGCACAGATTTTTAACACTCAGCTTCACCGGTTTATCCGTCTTTTTCATGACGGACTTACCGCCTGTATCCTTTAACTCTTTTCCTATCATCATGCGTATCGTATCCGCCGGATTGATATCTTTCTTCTCCACCACCCCGGCGTTCATACCATCCCTTAAAACGGTGAGCCGGTCTGCCAGCATATAAACTTCTTCCAGCCGGTGAGTGATATAGAGGATTCCAACCCCCTTTTCCCGCAGATTACGTATAATATCAAAAAGGCTCTCTGATTCGGATGCGCTCAAAGACGCCGTAGGTTCATCCATAACAATCAGCGGAGCATCCACAGTCAATGCCTTCAGAATCTCCACGGTCTGTCTTTGGGCAATGCTTAGGGTTTCAGCCACCGCATCCAGATCCAGCTTCAAATGAAACCGTTCCATCAGCTCCCGGGTCCTCTTTCTCATGGCCTTATTATCCAGAAATCCAAGCTTTCCCATCTCCTGTCCCAGCAGTATATTCTGCATAACTGTCAGGGTCGGAATCAGGCTCAGTTCCTGATAGATCACCGACAATCCCAATTTCTGGGCGTCTGACCGGCTGTTAATCTCCACCTTTTTTCCCTGAAAATAGATTTCTCCGCCATCTTTTGGATAAACACCCATGATGATCTTAATCAGGGTTGATTTTCCAGCTCCATTTTCCCCCATCAGCGCATGAACTTCACCTCTGCGCACTTCCAAATCCACCTTTTTCAGAACCTTAACACCGGAAAATTCTTTTTCTATATTATGGGCATATAACAAAACGTCATCTTTCATGCCTGTGCCCCCTTTTCCAGTTCTGCCCGTTTACCTGAACTCAAAGTCTTATTCTCCATGTACCTTTGATAAACGGAATCAAACAGTACCATGATTATAATAACTGTTCCTTTGATAATAACCTGATATTCACTTCCCAAGTGATATTTATATATGCCATTGGTCAAAACCGCCATAAACAGAGCCCCCAGCATACTTCCGACCACATCGCCGCGGCCTCCGCTGAATGCGCAGCCTCCGACCACGACCGCCGCAATAACATCGAATTCCAATCCGGTACCCAGTTCCACCGTAGCCGCACCGGTACGGGCCAAAAGAAAAATAGCCGCTATCCCGCAGCAGATTCCTGAAAAAACAAATGCGGTCCGCTTGATCCTGCCTGTATCGATACCTGACAAATCCGCCGATTTACGGTTAGCTCCGGCTGCATAGGTATATATTCCAAGTTTTGTCTTTTTCAGTATTAACTGCCCCACGATTACCATGATAAAAAACACCATGGTCACCAGATATACCCCGTTGATGTGACCGCTGAGCAGAGTAAATCCGTCATTTTTTATAACTTTATTGCTGATTCTTCCGGCTTCCCGGATAGCAAACAGCATAGCCAGCCCCCTGAATATCCCCTGTCCGGCCAGTGTGGCGATAAAATCCGGCAGTTTCAGCCGCGTCACCACATTTCCGTTAAAATATCCGCCCAAAGCGCCCAGAATAATACACAAAACACAGATTGCCCAAACCGGTACCTGAGGCAGATAATACAGTATATTTGCCGCTATCATACACACTACCGCAACCAGGGCTCCCGTAGACAAATCGATACCCGCAGTGATGATGACAAAGGTCACCCCTACGGCAATGATACCTGTCACAGAGGCATCCCTCAGAAAAGTAAAAATATTATTCGGTGTCAAAAAATATTCGCTGGTCAAACTGAAAATCAAGATGAGCAATGCCAGTAAACCAGCAGAAATCAAACGTCTGATTCTCTCCTGCCTCAATGTGTTCCCTCCTCAAGTCCGGATTTTGTTAAAGGGATGATTCCGGCAGACTGGTTCAGTTTCATGCAAAATCGCTGCAAAACTGTACCATCCGCCAGTATATCATCCCCCGATGTTAATTGAACTTTGTTAATTGAAATTTGCTAATTGAATTTTGTTAATTGAACTTTACTGATTGAAATTCACTTCCATATTTTGCTGTCATTGAATATTCTTCCGGAATGACCTTTACCAGCGCATATCAGGTGTAATCTGGCCCACGGTATCAGGTGTTACAACGATCGGTCCCATCTTAACAACAGGAGTTTCTTTAAACTGACTTGGTTCGATCTCTGCACTCAGCGCAAACAGCATAAGACGGAACGCAGTCGCACCCTGGTCATAACAGTTTGTATAAATTGTACCTGTCATCTTGCCCTGCTCTATGTATTCCAACGCTTTTGTTTCGCCGTCTGCTCCCCAGATGCTCATTCCTTCCAAACGCCCCATAGCTTCTGCTGCCTGAGAAGCGCCTTCTGCCATCGCATCATTATCACAGAACACACCATCTATCTGGTCATACTTTGTGAGGAAATCACGCATTACTTCATTCGCTTTTTCAGTGAGCCATTCACCGCTCTGTTTATCCAGTATCTTCATATCAGGATAATTTGCCATAGCGTCTTCAAAACCTGCTTCCAGGTTGATACCGCGGCTGGCTCCCGGAGATGCCTGGATGATTACCACGTTGCCCTTGCCTCCGCATTCCTCTGCGATCGCCTCAGCAACTAACCGTCCGGCTTCATAATCAACCATTGCAACTAAAGCGGTATGAGGGGTATCCGCATCCAGGTTTAATGTAATAACCGGAATGCCTGCTGCCTCAGCTTCTTTTACGGAATTTGCAAGTGCTGCTGAATCCGCCGCCTGAAGGAAAATGCCGTCATACTGCTGGTTAATCAAATCCGTCATCTGCTGTATCTGTGTCTCTGCCTGGCTCTTACCGTCAAAATACTGTACGGTAATATTGGAATATGCCTCTGCCTCACGTTCCATACCTGTCTTCCACGCCGCTCCTACAGGGTGGCCGATATTATCAATAATGAAGCCTAGTTTTATCTCATCATTGTAGGGATCTTTTACTTTTTTCACTGCTTCTGCTTTGGCTGTACTCTCTCCGCCTCCGGCAGGTGCTGCAGTCTCAGACGGCTGCGGTGTGGCAGGATTGCTGGTTGATACGCTTCCGCATGCGGATAACATCATGGAAGCAGCAACAGTTAGTGCCAGGGTTGTAGCAAATGTCTTTCTCATCTTTTTTCCTCCCTTATGTTTGAAAATTGTTTTTCGGCTGCATAAATGCCGCCGTGTGAATGAAGTATAAGTATTATATATATTAGTTATATAATACTTTATATAATATTTATAGCACAGTGTTTAGTTATTTTCAACATTATTTTATATATTATCTTCATATTTTTATGTATTATTTATTATTTGACCGTAATATCTTTTTTAATTATATATACATTGTATCACTATCCAATGACAGTTGTATATTTTTTGTCCTTTATGCACATTTTTTAAATATTTTTAGATAACGTTGTCGAAATAAAAAAACTCCTGTCCACACATAATATCTATGCTTTTAACAGGAATTTTTTCACATTTATATATTTCAAATTTTTGAGCATAACAGCAACTTTCTTTTGCTGTAATATTAATTTTTCATTTCATCAATTAACCAGCCATACTCAGCAAAAAACTGGAACAGCGCTCCTACCGTGAACCGGTACGGTGTAAAAAACGCCGCCTATTGTCTCTATGGCAGCGTTTTTACAGTTTCCAATCAGTCATGATAATTTAAACTGCTTCGTTTAAACCTGTTTTAATTTTGTCGATAAGGGTAATATCGGCTGGGAGCCATTCAATAGAATCCAGCTTATCCTTCGTAAGCCATCTGGCAGCTTCATGTTCTTTTAGCTCCAAATTACCGGATATGATTTCACACCAGAAACAATCCATGGATAGATGAAATGTAGGGTAATCATATTCAATAGTATCTATTAAATTCCCCACGGCTATTTTCGTATCAAGTTCCTCTTCTATTTCGCGGATCAGAGCCTGTTGGGGCGTTTCCCCTTCTTCTATTTTTCCGCCCGGAAATTCCCAGCCGCCTTTCAGTTCTCCATATCCACGCTGTGTTGCAAATATCATTGGTTCGCCTGATTTATTGGCAGCTTTCATTACAGCCGCCACTACTCTGATTGTTTTCATGCTGTTTTCTCTTCCTTTTTTTCTATACTGCTCTGCAGGTAACGAAGTAAATCGTCTCTGACAGGGTGATGCATTTTCATTTCAAACTTGGCAATATCACGTTCTTTTCCGCTGTTATCATTCTTTCGGCCTGGCTTTACCTGAATGATATCAAATTGTCCCATATAATAAAAGCTTGTCTCGGCATCTGACTTTTTTACAAACAGATGTTTATTCTTTGCTTCTATAACATCCTGAACATAGGTACTGTCTATACCTCTGCCTATCTGCGAATCCCAGCGGAACAACATGTTATCTTCAAATGCATCTGCGTAATCCGGTTTCCCATCTGCATAATTTTTCTCATCATCAGTACTTCCTTCTTTGTGATAAGTGACAAAAATAAACA
>JAGZXV010000048.1 GCA_018378255.1 Clostridiaceae bacterium
GGTGGTTTTTATGGACCAGGGTGTTGTGGTGGAAGAGAACAATCCAAAAGATTTTTTTGAGTCTCCGCAGGAAGAACGGACAAAACAGTTTTTAGGTTCCATCATAGAAAATCATAGGCGTTTATAAAAAGTTTATCTTTTTGTTAGGTGGATGTTATCTTTGTCATACATAATGAAATCTGCGCGAACAATCGTTTTTTCAAAAAGAGATAGGAGTGATTGTAGAATGAAAAGAAAAATGGGAGGGCTGCTGCTCATAAGTACATTGACGGTAACGGCGCTGGTGGCGGGAACTGCCGGATTCAGGTCAGCACTTGCCGCACCATCGCCGGGACAGGGGCAGGAGTCGCAGGAATCAGCCGTTTCTATAGAAACAGGAAGCCGGATCGTACAGTTGGAAGAAGGACTTTCAGCGGTGAAATATGAGGGGGATGATTGGTTTGATCGGTTCTTAGAACAGGGCGGAGCGGCCAGTGATTCCCAAGTAATTAAATTTTTGAGCGGGCAGCTGACTCTTGGAGAAGCGAAGCCGGTTCTTCAGACCAATGGATTCGGATGCAGTACACTGGCGGTGAAAAGCCCGGAAGGAGAATCCCTGTTTGGAAGAAACTTTGACTGGGAGAACTGCGAAGCGCTGATTCTTCAGTGCTATCCTACAGATTCCTATGCCTCAATCTCCACCGTTAATATGGATTTCATCCGTTCGGGATATGGAGGAAATCTTGCTGGGCTTCCGGAGAATATCCGCACGGCGCTTGCGTTGTATGCGCCCCTTGATGGGATGAATGAGAAAGGACTGGCTGTATCCGTGAACATGATACAGGATTCGGAGAGTATCAATCAGGATTCGGGAAAACCGGATATCACAACCACTACGGCCATTCGTCTTCTGCTTAACAAAGCGGCGGATGTGGAGGAGGCGGTTGCCCTGTTGAAACAGTATGATATGCATTCCTCCATGGATATGATGGTACACTTTGCCCTGGCTGATAAAAGCGGGCGCAGTGTAGTCGCAGAGTATGTTCACAATGAATTGATTGTGACGGATACACCGGCTGTGACGAATTTCTATCTGGCTGAAGGAGATAAACAGGGAATTGGTACGGCTCAATCCCATACGCGGTATGAAATTCTGATGAGGCAGCTGTCGGAGGCCGCGACCATGAACATGGAGCAGGTCAGGGATGCCCTGGACAGTGTCAGCAAAGATAACTTCGGAGAATTTGAATCTACGGAGTGGAGTATCGTATTTAATTTGAACCAAAAGACAGCCAGTTATTACCACAGAGAGAATTATGGAAGCAGTTATAATTTTCAGATTGACCGATAGTTTCATCTGATTGGCAGAATCATTGGATATCAGGAACGATGGTAAAAAGTACGCTGGCAGAATTTTGCACAAAACCATGCTTTTTAAGTATGGATATATATTTGATATAAGTATTTGATATTGAGAAAAACATAATATATAATGACGCCAAGAACCGAGGTTAATTGAAGTTTTGATTTGGATTCGGGGGCAATGCATGATCTAAAGCTTCGGATATTAGAAGGCGATTGAAAGCCGCTTCCAAGAATGATGTAGTTCAGATTAAAAATAAATCTGTAATTACATAGAAACGAAAAGAAGGGAAGGAGACTACAATGAGAAAAAAATTAAAGAGAATCATGACAGGAGCATTGATGCTCACGGTACTTATGAGTACAGGCTGCTCTACACAAAACGCCCAGCAGAACGCGGCGGCACAGCCGGCGAAGCAGAGCACTACAGCAGAAACAGAGCCGGAGAGCAGCGAAGAAGCTGCTGAAACAATGGATGAGAGTTCAGCCGAAACTGTCAATTATGGGGCAATGGAGGATACGTCTATCGTAGTTGAACCTATTGAACTTACTGATGAGTGGGATAAGGTGTTTCCGCTTAGTGATGAAGTGAACCATAGAAAGGTGACATTTGTCAATCACTTTGGCAATACCCTGGCTGCAGATCTTTACGAGCCGAAGGAATATACGGGAAAGCTGCCGGCTATTGCCGTTGTCGGTCCTTTCGGCGCGGTAAAGGAACAGAGCTCTGGTCTTTATGCACAGGAGATGGCAAAAAGAGGGTTCCTTGCCATTGCCTTTGATCCGTCTTTCACAGGAGAAAGCAGCGGATACCCAAGGTACTTTAATTCACCTGATATCAATGTGGAAGATTATCAGGCAGCCATTGATTTCCTCTCTGTGCAGGAGAATGTTGATCCGGAACAGATTGGTGTGATTGGAATCTGCGGCTGGGGTGGAATGGCGCTTCAGACAGCAGCTCTGGATACCAGAATTAAAGCAACCGCGGCTATGACCATGTATGACATGAGCCGGAACACCGCACTTGGATACTTTGATTCCATTGATGAAGCCGGGAGATATGAGGCACGTGTTGCCTACAATAACCAGAGAACCGAGGATTACAAGAACGGTTCTTATACGCTGGGCGGCGGTCTGCCGGAGAAAGCGCCGGAAGATGCTCCGCAGTACGTGAAGGACTATGTGGCCTATTATAAGACTGACCGTGGTTATCATATCCGGTCCGTTAACTCAAATAATGGCTGGGGAGCTACCGCCAGCGGTTCTCTCATGAATATGAGACTGTTTGAGTATGCTCCTGAAATTCAGAGCGCTGTTCTTCTCGTACATGGGGAAGAAGCCCATTCCTTAATGTATAGCCAGGATGCATACAACCTTCTTCGGGGTGATAATAAAGAACTGATGCTTATTCCGGGTGCAACCCACACAGACCTGTATGATCAGATGGATAAGATTCCTTTTGATCAATTAGAGAGTTTCTTTATGGAAGCATTTCAGTAAATGCAGAAAGGATATAATATGAGAAAAATGAAATGGAAAAGACAAGCTGTGGCACTCATGGCAGCTATTGGACTCACAGCAGCAACAGCAGGGGCAGCCAGTGCGGCGCCTATAGCGGCAACGGCCGCAGCAACAGTGACAGCTGCGGAAGAAAAGGCGGAAGCTCTGCAGCTGGAGGTGCGCTTTGGAGACCGGGGAACCGGATTTACCATGACCATGGAAGACAATGACACCGCTGCAGCCATTAAAAAGTATGTGGGGACAACCGGTTGGAGACTGCCGATTTACCATTATGATGACTATGATAATTGGGAAGTTATGCAGTACTATGATATTTCCAGGAGGTATGAAATCCCTTCTGATGATGCCAAAACCGTAACCTCTGAAAAAGCCGGCGAGGTATACTACTCCCATCCGAACAGGATTATCCTGTTTTACGGGGATGCAGAAGTGACCGGAGAATATACAAAGATAGGTGAGATTGAAGCTACCGATGATTTTAAAAAGGCAGTTACAGATAATCCTGTGCTTAGAGGCTGGGGGAATAAGATTGTCCAGACCAAGAGCATAAAATAGTCATTGTCGTTAAGCGAAAGATACAGACTTCCAGAACAGAGGGCTGTATCTTTTTACTTTCCTGCAGAGAGCCTGTATCGGTATTTCATAAATACAGAAGTTTATTAAAAGTTTATCTTTTGGTTAGGTGGATGTTATTTTAACAGTTTATGCTATGTCTAATGGATGGAAATATAGGAAAGCGTTGGGCTATCGTTAAATGTCTGTGAAGATGTGGAGCGAATGGTGGATTTTTAATTATTGATATAGTAAAAAAGCATGAAAATATATTTAATATAGGTATTTGATATTTGCAATTTCCAGTATTACAATAATCGTAACGAAGAGTAGACGATAAATCCAATGCTGCCACCAGAAAAGTATACCCATTCGGGTACACCGTAATTCAGATGCTCCGCATGGGCGCGCTTTGCGCGAAAAGGTATGGATAAAAGAAGCAGAACAAAAGGAGCCGCCATGAACTATTTAAACTTACTATGGGATTTATATCAGTTAAAAAGGAACACAGGAAAGAGCCGGGAAGAAATGAAACGTCTTCAGGAAAAAAAATTGAGAGTGCTGCTGACCTATGCTTACGACCATTCCGCTTATTATCACCGGACCTTTGAGGAAGCCGGGATCACCCGGAAACAGATTCCTCTTCTGCCCCTTTGGGCATTTCCGGTCATAGATAAACAGATTCTCATGGAGCACTTTGATGAACTGGTCACAGTTTCTGATTTGAAGCAGGAGGAACTGCGCCGGTTTGATGCCCAGGAAAGCAGCAAACAGAAGAAATTTAAGGACAGGTATCATGTAGTCCATTCCTCCGGCAGCACCGGAACACCAGGATATTTTGTCTATGATGAAGCGGCCTGGAATCAAATGCTTCTGGGCATTATCCGCGCAGCCTTGTGGGATATGACCATGCCGCAGATTTTAAAGCTGTTGTGGAAAGGGCCGCGGATTGTGTATATTGCCGCCACAGATGGACGTTACGGCGGAGCCATGGCAGTGGGGGACGGCATCGAGGGCGTCCATGCCCAGCAGCTTTTTCTGGACGTGAAAACGCCTCTTGCGGAATGGATTCGACAGATTCGGGATTTTAGACCAAACATGGTGATTGGATATCCCTCCGCCATTAAAATCCTGGGAGAGCTCGCAGAGAGCGGCGAGGTGGAGTTAGATATATTCCGGGTGGTTTCCTGTGGAGAGCCTCTGGGGGCCAGCCTCAGAAATTATCTGGAGGAGGTCTTTTGGGCAGATGTGGTCAATATATACGGAGCCAGTGAGTCTTTAGCTCTGGGAGTGGAAACCAGCCACGCAGAAGGAATGGTATTGTTCGATGACTTGAATTACATCGAGATGGTGGATGGAGTAATGTATTTAACCTCCCTTTATAATTTTGCCCAGCCGCTGATCCGTTACCGCCTCTCCGATCAGTTGAGTTTAAAAGAGCCGGGGCCAGAGACTCCCTATCCATTTACCCTGGCAGGTAACATTATGGGACGAAACGAGGATATGATGTGGTTTGAAAATGGTCAGGGAGAACGGGATTTTCTGCATCCACTGGTGATTGAAGGTTTTTGTCTGGAGGGACTTTTGGATTACCAGTTCCGTCGTCTTGGCAGTACTGCTTTTGAAATGCTTGCAGAAGTTTCGGACAGGAGAAAAATCCAGGAAATTCGTTCCGAGATGTTAAAGCAGATGAGCCAGATTTTAAAAGAAAAGCATTTGGAGTATGTATCCTTTTCTATTCGGTTCGTGGAAGCTATCCACCCGGATCAAAGAACAGGAAAAAAACGGTTGATTGTGGCATAAATCCTGGAGTGCGTTTGAGGAGGAGAGACAGTTGAAGGAAGTAATCTTATCCGCTAAGAATATCAGTAAAAGCTTTGGAAGAAAACAGGAAACGCCGCCTGTTTTAGACCATGTGACAGTGGATATCTATCAAGACGATTTTACAATTATTATGGGACCGTCCGGCGCAGGAAAGTCTACACTCTTATATACTTTAAGCGGAATGGACTCAGTTTCATCCGGAAAGGTGGTTTATAAGGGAAAGGTGATCAGCCGCTTTCAAGAAAAACAGATGGCAAAAATCCGCTCCCGGGAGTTTGGGTTCGTGTTTCAGCAGACGCATCTGGTCAGCAATCTGACCTTGTTTGAAAATGTGGCGGTTGCCGGATATTTGAGAAAAGAGTATTCCGAAGCGGAAACGAGGCAGAGGGCAGAAACCCTGCTGGAACAGATGAATGTGGGGAATGCAAAGAACCGGCTGCCTGCGGAGGTATCCGGTGGGGAGGCGCAGCGTGCCGCCATCGCCCGCGCCATGATTCATGAACCGGGACTGATTTTTGCCGATGAGCCAACCGGAGCCCTGAACAAACGGAACACAGCAGAAGTTCTGGATCTTCTGACAAACTTAAATAAAGAAGGGCAGAGTATTCTGATGGTGACCCATGATGTGCGCGCGGCAATCCGGGGAACCAGACTACTGTATCTGGAGGACGGGAAAATCATGGATGAACTGGAGCTGCCCATCTACCATGCAGGAGACGCTATGGAAAGAGAATCCAGGGTAAATGAATGGCTGTCATCATTCCAATGGTAAAAAAGTTACTGACGGAAAGGATTTTCTATGGAATACAAGACATTATTAAAAGCCGATTTAAGAAAACATAAAGGCAGCCTGGCTGGAATTTTTCTTCTGATTTTTCTGGTGTCGGCCGCACTGTCTACCGTGGTATCCGTGTGGTTGAATTCAGAGCAGTATATTCGGTCAGAGTTATCCAGAGCCGGATTTGGAACGCTGACCGCCTGGGTGTCCGGTGTGCCGGATTTATCTGCGTTTACAGAGGAACTGACCAGTCAGGAAGCGGTAGAACGGACGGAAACCCAGCCGTTTATCTTTGCCAATTACACAGCAAACGGGCAGGATTCCGACAGTGAGGGGCAGTTGATCGTGTTTCAGGGAGAAGATGACAGGTATCATTTCTTTTCAGATAACCTGTCGTCCTATCAGGAAACGGTTCCACAGATTAATCAGGGGGAAATCTATGTATCCCCATCCATGGTTTCCATGTTTGGCGTTCAAATCGGAGATACGGTCAGCTTTCCTGTGGTACGTGCCGGTGTTACGGCAGATTTTACAGTGCAGGGGTTCTATGAAGACCCTTTTATGGGAAGCTCCATGATAGGTATGAAAGGATTTCTTATCAGTGAATCCGATTATGAGACGCTGCAAAAACAGATTCGAGAATCCGGCATTGATGCCCTGGCAAGAGACGGGGCAATGGTTCATATTTTCCAGAAAATAAACGGCGACAGTGCCCGGACAGTATCGGAATTCAATACTTTATTGAATGAACAGACAAGCCTGCCCCGGTATGCGGAATTTGTCCATAGTGAAAATGCCATCGCCGGATTTATGTTGATTCTTCAGAACGCCTTTTGTGGTCTTCTGGCTGCCTTTGTGGCAGTGCTTCTGGCGGTTGTGATGATTGTGCTGGGACACACCATCAGTAGTGCGGTGGAAGCGGGCTATGTCAATATGGGCATTTTAAAGACCATAGGTTTTACTGGGAAGAAGCTTCGGAGAATCCAGATGATGCAGTATCTGACGGTCATTCTGACCGGACAGATTCTGGGACTGTTCTCCTCCATCATTTTTTCAGAGATGGTAAGCCGTATGACCCTAACTACCACGGGAATCCGGATTCCACCCCAGCTTCCACTTGGCTGGTGCCTGTTGGTATTTGCGGTGATGTTTCTGGTTTTAACGGCTCTTATTGCATACAAGACGGGCAGAATTAACCAGATTTCCCCCATGAAGGCAATCCGGGGAGAAGCAGTGGAAACCGATGGAGTAAGAAAAGTAAGGTTCCCCATCCGTGGAAACCTCTTAAAAACCAGTCTGGCGTTCCGCCAGCTGACAGCCGGGAAACGCCGGTATCTGGGAGCCTTTATGGTGGCGATGCTTCTTGTGTTTTTTGCCTCCCTGATTGGACGGATGGATTCCTGGCTGGGAGCGGACGGGCAGGGAATGATGTATGCCTTTAATCCGGCAGACCATGATATTGGGGTCCAGGTATTAGGAGTTTATACATCAGAAGAAGCGGAAGAACTTGTCCGTTCCTACACAGAGATTACAGACAGCTATTTACTCGCCATGCCGGGGATTTCCGTGGATGGAGTGGATTATACGGCCAATGTCATTACCGACCCGGAGCGGTTTCACATTATGGAGGGACGGACCAGCCGGAATGATGATGAGATTGTCCTGACCGAGTTTGTGGCAGCGGATCTGGGGGTGTCTATTGGCGATACGGTGACAGTACAGGCCGACAGCGGCAGTGCCGGCTATACCGTTTCCGGTATCTATACCTGTGCCAATGATATGGGTGACAACGTGGGGATGAGCCGGGAGGGGTATTTAAAAATCGGCAGTGACGACCCGGCAATCTGGTGTTATCACTATTTCCTGGAGGATGCTTCTAAAAAAGCAGATATCACCCAGGCGCTGGACGCCGCCTTCGGAGGCGATGTCCATGTCCACGAGAATACCTGGCCGGGACTGTATGGCATCATCAACGCCATGCAGGCGCTTCTCCTATTCCTCTATGGAATGGTGGTCCTGTTTATCCTGGTAGTCACAGTGCTGACTGGAAGCAAGATTTTATCTTCTGAAAAACGTGACATTGGAATCTATAAGGCAATTGGGTTTGACAGCGCACAGTTGCGCGGCTCCTTTTCATTGCGGTTTGGCATAACCGCTTTATTGGGGGGTGTGATCGGTGCAGGACTGGCAGCGGTTTTTACCGATCCGATTGTTTCAGGAATCATGAAAATGGCGGGAATCAGCAGCTTTGCCTCCGTTCCTACAGTGGGAAACACGCTGTTCCCGGCTGTGATCGTTATCCTTCTTTTTATGGGTTTTGCCTATGGGGCATCCCGGAATGTGAAGAAAGTAGATTTGACGGTATTTATTACGGAGTAAGGAAAACAACAATCTGTAACAGCGAAAAAGTATAGAAAGCGAGAAAGAGAAAGATGAAAAAACAGAGTTTAAAACGAATTTCACTGTTCTTTACCGCCGTGGCGCTTGCTGCCATGATGGCCGGGTGCGGGCAATCGAAGGAAGGTCAGAGCGAAAACAGTGTCAGCCAGAATGGAAGCGTTATCGAAAGAGATGAGACAGAAAACAGAAGTGCACAGTCCGGTTCCGGCAATTTAACGGCAGAAGAATCAGATACACAGGCGGCTGCGACAGAACTTGAAATTCGCTTTGGAGATAACGGAGCGCCATTTATCCTGCAGTTGGAGGACAATGAGACCGCTGCAGCCATCGCAAAGCATGTGGGAACGTCAGACTGGAGACTGCCAATTTATCACTATGATGACTATGAAAACTGGGAGGTCATGCAGTATTACGACATTCCCAGCCGGTATGAAATTCCCTCCAACCCGGAACAGGTGACAACCGAAAAAGCCGGGGAAGTCTATTATTCCGAACCGAACCGGATTATCCTGTTTTATCAGGATGGGGAGGTTCCGGCAGAGTATACCAGGGTTGGAAGTATCGAGAATACGGAAGAATTCAGAAAAGCAGTGGAAGAGAATCCGGTGTTGGAAGGCTGGGGTAATAAGATTGTGCTGATTAACAGCATGGAGTAACCGGATAAAGGAATAAAAAGAGATTGATTGGCGGTGGCGAATATGGATGCAAGATTATATGGTATTTTGGTGGATTCCTTTGGGAAAATCCTGATTCCAGGGCTCATGGTGACGATTCCCCTGACGGCGATTGCCTTCACGCTGGCGCTTCTCATTGCCGTGGTAATGGCAATGGTTCAGTTTGCGAATATCAGAGGGCTGAAGCAGCTGGCGCGGTTTTATATTTGGGTTATTCGAGGAATCCCGCTTTTAGTACAGCTTTACGTGGTGTTCTATGGTCTGCCAAGGCTGGGGATTGTAATATCTCCATTTCCGGCAGCGGTGATTGTATTTTCCATCAACGAAGGAGCCTATGCGGCGGAAATCATCCGGGCGGCGTTGGAATCAGTACCCATCGGACAACTGGAAGCCGGCTACTGCGTGGGGATGTCCTACCTTCAGACGATGAGAAGGATTATTCTGCCCCAGGCTCTTAAAACAGCGTTCCCGTCCCTCTCCAATTCCCTGATTGCCATGGTGAAGGATACCTCCCTGGCGGCCAATATCACCGTGACGGAAATGTTCATGGTGACGCAGCGGATTGTGGCCCGTACTTATGAGCCGCTGGCGCTCTACATAGAAATTGGACTAATCTACCTGATGTTTTCCACGGTACTGACACGATTGCAGCGGTTAGGAGAGCAGAGACTGGGATTTCAGGAAAAGAAAAAACAAACGATAGCAGCAGGCGGCTGGAAGAGGAAGAAGAGCCATTTAACAGAGAAGATTCCGGGGGCAGCGTACATCCGGAATTGAATAAAAAAAATGAAGTAACAGTTCAGGAGGCGGGGAAAATGGTGCAGAAAGCAGCAGTGCTTCCCAGACAGCGGCAGAAACGACAGGGTCAGGAGCGGCTGTAGAAACAGGAGAGACTACGGAAACGGAAGGAGAAGCGGCGGAAAAAGCCGATGATCTGCTTTCTAAAATCCAGGAAAAGGGAGAAATCGTCATTGCTATGGAGGGGACCTGGGCGCCTTGGACCTACCACGATGAGGCTGACAACCTGGTTGGTTATGATGTGGAGGTAGCACAGCAGATTGCTGACCGGCTGGGCGTGAAGGCCACCTTCGTGGAAGGAAAGTGGGACGGCCTGCTGGCAGGACTGGATGCCGGACGCTATGACATGATGGTGAATGGCGTGGAAATGACCGAAGAGCGGGAAGCAAAGTATGATTTTACTGACCCTTACGGCTATATTCGGACTGCGATTATTGTAAATGGTGACAACGAAGAAATTACCGCATATGAGGACCTGGAAGGTAAGAGCACGGCGAATACCATTTCAAGTACTTATGCAGAATTGGCGGAGAGCTACGGGGCAGAGGTTACCGGCGTGGATGATTTAAACCAGACGTTTGAACTTCTGTTAAGCGGTCGAATTGATGCGACGCTGAACGCGGAGGTTACCTATTATGATTATATGAAGGCGCACCCGGAGGCAAATATTAAGATTGCGGCACTGACCGAGGAAGCCTCCCATGTGGCAATCCCTCTCCGCAAGGGTGCGGAAACCGAAAGCCTGCGTGCAGCAATCAATGAGGCTCTGGCAGAGCTGGATGAGGAGGGAATCCTGTCTGAGCTGTCGGAGAAATATTTTGGAAGTGACATCTCAAAGGCTCCCAATCAGTAAGCGGAAGGAGATACAGACACCTGTATGAATCAGAGGGAAAAGAAACGGGTTCGGATTTTTTTCATCACACTTGCAGTAATCTTGGCGGGTGTCCTATATGCGGTTTACCGGATTGTATCAGGAATCGGCGCTGCAATCAGCGTGCAGAGGCTGGAGGACGGACTCTATTACATGGAGTTTGAGGGGGATTACGGCTTCGACCGGTTTTTAAAACAGGGCGGAGCCTCCTCCGATGCAGGTGTGGCAAAATTTGTGGCAAAAGACTTATTCGGAGGTCTGGTTTACCCGGAGTTCACCGGCAGAAGCTTTGGATGCAGCACTCTTACCGCGAAAAATAGCAAAGGGAATATGATGTACGGCAGAAATTTTGACTGGATGGAATGTACCGCCATGGTAGTGAAATCGAAGCCTTTGAATGGGTACGCTTCCGTATCTACCGTCAATATGGATTTTCTGAGCCTGGGAATGGACTTTCAGCCGGAGCAGTTTGTATCAAAGGTGGTATCAGCAGCAGCTTTGTACGCTCCCATGGATGGAATCAATGAGAAAGGGCTCTGTGTGGCGGTGCTGATGATTGAGGATTCTGATGTTACAGAGCAGGACACAGGAAAGCCGGGAATTACCACGACAACAGCGGTTCGCCTGCTCTTAGACCGGGCAGCTGATGTGGATGAGGCTATCCGCCTGTTAGAGCAGTATGATATGAATTCCTCCGCCGGTATGATGCTTCACTTTACGATTGCAGATAAGAGCGGACGTTCTGTGGCAGTGGAATATGTAGATAATAAAATGAGTGTCATCGAGACACCGGTGGTAACCAACTTTTATTTAACCGAGGGCGAGAAGTATGGGATCGGAACCGAACAGTCCCATACCCGCTATGATATGTTGATGGATCGGCTGGAGAACCAGCCTGCCATGGAATTGGAAGACATGAGGGACGCCATGAAAAGCGTCAGCAAGAATAACTTTGGGGAGTTTGCCTCTACGGAGTGGACGGTTGTTTACAGCCAGGACACTGGGGAAATCCGGTATTATCACCGGGAGAACTATGAAAACAGCTATTCGTTTTCAGCCGTAGACGAAGCTGTAAATTTGCAGGAGTAAAGGGAGAAAAAATGCTGGAGAATTATTTCCTAAAAGGTTTGCTCATCGGAATTATATTCGGCGTGCCGACTGGCGTGGTTGGAGTTCTTTCCATACAGCGGGGAATGAGTCAGGGACCGGCGGCCGGCTTTATCACCGGAATGGGCTCCTCGGTGGCAGACCTATTCTACGCCGGCGTGGGAGTTTTTGGAATTACTGTGATATCCGATTTTTTGTTAAAGCACCAGCATATCATCTGCATGGCAGGCTGCCTTTTGGTAATCGCAATCGGCATTCAGGGATTTAAAAAGGCGGCAAACAGCATGGCGGACGTAGATTCCACAGAGCAGGGAGGTGCAGAACCGGTCCGTCTCCCTTCCTGCTTTTTCACCTCCTTTATGATTGCCATCACCAATCCGGCTACCATCCTGTCCTTTATGGTGGTATTCTCCATGTTCCAGATTCAAGGGACAGAACCTTTCGGCACAAGTATCCGTCTGCTGCTGGGAATCTTTTTGGGAACCTGTTTCTGGTGGCTCCTGATTGCACTGGTGACAGGGCGGTTCCGAAGCCGGGTCACGAAGCGGTTCTATGTAAGGCTGAATCAGGTGTTTGGAATCCTCATGGTATTTCTTGGCCTTGTAATTGGAGGCCGTATGTTTATTGTTTGACAAAAGGAATGATAGGGGAAAGAATATGACGATCAGACAGAAAATCAGACTGTCCAATATCATGATGGCGCTGATACCGATTGCCTTAACTGCCATCATTGTGGCAATCTGCCTGCAGACCTCACTGGGAAGCTACTGGTATACATTGGAGACCATGTATCAGGATGAGAATGGCATTCAGTCGGCACAGAGCCTGATTTACACCTATCAGCAGGAGTTGTGGGAGAATAACTGGGGACAGGGTGTCCACACGGAGCTGACCGGGGAGATTAAAAAAAGTGAGAAAATGAATCATTTGGAGGGAAAACTCTCCCGGATGGGGTATCACTTTTTGATTCAGAAAAATGGAACAGAAATTTATTCCAACCTGACAGAGGAGGAGATGGAGGCAGGAATCGCAGTGGCGGGCACGGCAATTGAGACGGCGAAAACCCTGACGGCCAGCTATCACGATGTCTCGGTTATTAAGCACACCTTTTTTCATGGGGAAAAGGCGTTTTCCATCATTGCCATCCACACCGGGGACACGGATCAGGAAGTGATTTCTTATCTCCAAAACTACATTTTAAAATATATCCTGGGATTTATCCTGGCATTTTTGCTGCTGACAGTCTGCGTCAATGGCGTCCTGTCCTGGTGGATTTCCAAGAGTGTGCTTGTTCCCCTTCAGAAACTGAGCCACGGAACAAAAGAAATACGGGATGGAAACCTGGATACGGACATTGCCTATACGAAACCGGACGAATTTGGAGAGGTGTGCCGTGATTTTGATGAAATGAGAGTGTATTTAAAGGAATCCGTGGAGCAGAGGCTGAAGGATGAGCAGAGGAAAAAGGATCTGATTATTGGAATCTCCCATGACCTTCGGACGCCCCTTACCTCCATCAGCGGATATTTAGACGGTCTGCTGGACGGAATTGCGAATACGCCGGAGAAACAGCAGAGGTATTTAAAGGCGATTAAGACCCGGGCAGGGGATCTGTCACGTCTGGTTGACAGCCTTTCTGAATATAACCGCCTGGACAGCAGCAGCTTCCGCTATCATTTAGAACCAGGGGATTTAAAACGGTTTATCAGTCAGTATTTAAACGCATATGAGGAAGAGGCCAGACAGAATCATGTGGAGTTTCATCTGGTAAGCGAAGCCGGGGAGTATCCGGTGTCCTTTGACAAAGATGAAATGAAGCGGGTACTGGATAACCTGTTTACCAATACCATAAAATACCGTGAACTTACCCATTCCAATGTGGTGATATCACTCAAGAAAGTGGAGCGGAGTACGGTGGTAGAATTTATATTTTCTGATGACGGGCCAGGAGTGCCGGAGGAGAGTCTGGACCGCCTTTTTGAAAGCTTTTACCGGGTGGATGGCGCCAGGTGTAATGCCGGAGGAGGAAGCGGAATCGGCCTGGCCGTGGTAAAAGAAATCATCACCGGGCACAGAGGAATCGTACATGCGGAGAATCATGGCGGTCTTGCCATTATCATACATTTACCGATGACAGAGGAGTAGTTTATGGAAAAAGTATTAATCGTAGAGGACGATGAGTTAATTGCAGAACTGGAACGGGATTACTTAGAAGCCGCTGGATTTGACGTAGAATTGATCTTTGAGGGAAATGAGGGACTGCGGCGTGCGCTGGCCGGCGGCTGGGATGCGATGATTTTAGATGTGATGCTTCCGGGAAAAAGTGGGTTTGAGGTCTGCCGGGAGGTGCGTAAAAACTTAAATCTACCGATTCTCATGGTGACAGCAAAGAAGGAGGATGTGGATAAGATACGGGGATTGGGTCTGGGAGCTGATGATTATCTGGTTAAACCCTTCAGCCCGGCAGAACTGGTGGCCCGGGTGAAATCCCATATCCAGATTCATGAACGGCTTTTAGAGCAAAAGGAAGAACAAAGAGACCGCAATCTCCGGATTAAGAATCTGGAGATCCATCCAAAGGCCAGACGGGTTTATTTAAACGGGGAAGAGATGAACCTGGCAAACAAGGAATTTGAACTGCTGCTTTTTTTGGCGGAGAATCCAAACATCGTGTTTTCTAAGGACACACTCTTTGACCGGATCTGGGGGATGGATGCCATAGGAAATACGGCGACAGTGACGGTTCATGTGAACCGGTTAAGAGAAAAATTGGAGAAAGATGAAACCACCCCGCAGTTTATTGAGACTGTGTGGGGAGCCGGATACCGGTTTAAAGTGGAAGGAGGAGCAGGATGATGAAAGGGCGTTATATTGCAGCAGCTGTGTTTTTAGGTCTCCTGACAGGATGCAGCAGTCAGAAAACAGAATCAGTGGTAACAACGAATCAACACAGAACTGTTCCGGTTCAGGCAGTCATAGCACAACCGGAGGGAAGAGAGGAAAGCGTGAGTCAAACATCAGACAGTACAGAGAATGTTCCAGTTGTATATATGACAGCAGATATTAGTCCGGAAGGAATGAAAAAGGTCTATGAAGCTGTGGGAAGAACTCTAAATGGAAAGGTTGCTGTTAAACTCAGCACAGGGGAAGCCGGCGGTAATTATTATCTGTCACCGGATTTGATACGAGATATCGTTCAGTCTGTGAACGGGACCATTGTAGAATGCAATACAGCATATGGGGGCTCCAGAGCCAGTACCGCCATGCATCGCCAAGTGGCTGAGGATCACGGTTTTACCGCAATCGCAGAAGTGGATATCATGGACGAACACGGTTCGATGAGCATTCCGGTGACCGAAGGGAAAAATCTGACGGAGGATTTAGTGGGCGCAAATCTGCAGAATTATGACTCTATGATGGTATTGTCTCACTTTAAAGGACATGCCATGGGCGGTTTTGGGGGCGCAATCAAAAATATCTCCATAGGAATTGGGTCCTCAGAGGGAAAACTTCTGATTCACAGTGGAGGAAGGAGCCGGAGCTCGTGGGGAGGCGCAACCCAGGATCAGTTTTTGGAATCCATGGCGGAAGCAGCCGGCGCAGTCATTGATTATATGGGTGAGGAGAATATGCTCTATATCAGTGTGATGAACAATCTGTCGGTTGACTGCGACTGTGACAGTAATCCGGCAGAGCCTGATATGCATGACATAGGGATCCTGGCTTCCACTGATCCGGTTGCGTTAGACCAGGCATGTGTGGATTTGGTGTATGCTGCGCCTGATGGGGCGTCTCTGATTGAACGAATGGAGTCCCGAAATGGAATTCATACGCTGGAGCACGCGGAGAGCATGGGTGTGGGACAGAGGAATTATGAAGTGATATCTGTGGACGGACAGGAGCAAATGGGATTGAGAAAATATAGATAAAAAGCAGTCATGACGAAGGGCAGGGATAAAAACCTGCCCTTCGTCATGAAAACCTGGAACCCTCATATCATTCACCACCATGGAAGGCATCCTGCACCCTGCTCAAAAATAAGTCTGCAGCACGGGAAAAAAGCTGATATTTCTTCCAGACTATGTCTAAATGGGCTTCCATTTTGGGTTTCAGAGGACGGAAACACAAACGGCCATGCTCAGACGTATTGACCAGTTTGTCAAGGCATAAGGCATATCCCAGCCCTTCCTCTACCATGAGAGATGCATTGTATACCAGGTTATAGGTGGCAACAATGTTCAACTTTCCAAAGTCCTTTTTAAGCCAGCCGGAGAACTCGTTGCTGACCGTGCTTTGCCGGGAGGTAATCAGGGGAAGATTCCAGATGTCCTCAGGGCGGATAAAATCGTGAGAAGCCAATGGGCAGTCTTTGGGCATTAAAAGTCCCCAGGTGTCGGTAGCAGGAATCCGGATATAATCGTATTTCTTCATATCTGCCGGCTCGATAAGAATTCCGAAATCCAGAAGTCCTTTGTCCAGACGTTCCATGACATCATCGGCGTTTCCACTGTATAAATGATAGCAGATATTGGGACAGGATTTTTGCAGATCGGTGGCAATTCTGGCAATCAGGCGCATGGCGTCCGTTTCGCCTCCTCCAATGTAGATATCTCCGCTTACCACCTCATCCGGCGCTGTCAGTTCGGCTTCCGTCTTATCCACCAGGTCAAGAATCTCCGCTGCACGTTTGCGTAAAAGCATTCCTTCCTCTGTTAATGTGATTCTCCGGTTCCCCCGAATCAATAGTTTCTTGCCAATTTCCTCTTCTAAATCCATTAACTGCCGCGACAGGGTAGGCTGTGTCATGTGGAGGGACTCGGCGGCCCCTGAGATGCTTTCCTCCCTGGTAACAGCCATAAAATATCTTAAAACGCGTAAATCCATGGTCTGCCTCCATTCTGGTTACTCTGATTTTAATTGTATCGTAGCTGTTTTTTATCGTTCTATGATAGCTTTATTATACAAAAACATATCCATGCCTGTCAAGTATGGCATTTCATTTAATATAAGTATTTGATATGTGATTAATTCCGTATTACAATTAAGACATCAAAGAAAGAAGCGGAGGAACAACACAATGAACGAAAGTATGATGGGGACTGTGCCAATCCCCCGGTTGATTATAAAGACATCCATTCCTCTGATTATATCGCTGCTGGTGAACAACCTTTATAATCTGGTGGACAGCATCTTTGTCTCCCATGTCAGCGAGAACGCGCTGACAGGGATTTCTCTTGCAGCACCTCTGCAGATGATTATGATTGCCCTTGGCTGCGGACTGGCTGTAGGATTAAATGCAATGGTATCCAAGGCAATGGGAGAGAAAAAAAGAGAAGAAGTAAAGAGGACGGCTTCCGCAGCCATTGTGATGGCGTTCGGAGCTTATCTGATCAATGTGGTGGTCTGTCTGCTGGCAGTAAAACCTTACTTTGCATGGCAGGCGGGCGGGAACGAAACCATTGCCCGGTATGGAACCGCATATATTCAAATCTGTATGCTCTTTTCCTTTGGACAGATGATTCAGTGGGTGTTTGACCGGTTCCTGATTGCGACAGGGAAGTCCACACTGTTCCTCGCCACACTTGGCACTGCTTCTCTTGTGAATGTGATTTTAGACCCGGTTCTGATATTTGGATATCTGGGTTTTCCGGCTATGGGGACGGCAGGAGCCGCCATTGCTACGGTGACAGGACAGCTTGCAGGAGGGCTTTTGGGAATCTATTTAAACATCCGGCGGAATCAGGAAATTCCCATTCACTTTACACTGCATATCCAACGAAGATGTGTGGTGAATATTCTGAAGGTTGGAATACCGACAGCAATCATGCAGGGAATCATGTCTGTCATGGGAATCTTTATCAACACGATTCTTTACCAGTTTTCTTCCACTGCGGTGGCGATTTACGGAATTCTTTTGAAGGTACAGAATTTAGCGCAGATTGGCGTTCAGGGGATGAACAACGGACTGATTCCGATTATCGCTTACAATTATGGAGCGAAAAAGGAAAAACGGATACACGAGACGATTCGATGTGCATTCCTCTACGCGGTTGTTATCATGACTGTTATTTTAATCATATTGGAACTGATACCGGATAAGATTCTTCTGCTGTTTGACGCATCGGAACAGATGATGCGGCTTGGGGTTTTGGCGGTGAGAATCATGTCGGTCAGCTTCTTTGTATCTTCCATAGGGATTATTTTTGCGGCAATCTTCCAGGGCTTTGGAAATGGAACCTACAGCATGTATCTTGCTTTTATGCGCCAGGTGATTCTGCTGATTCCCATGCTGCTTTTGGGGGCTTATCTGGGGAATATAACGATGATCTGGTGGGGATTTGCAGCTGCGGAAGCATTGGCGATTCCATATGGAATCTGGCTTTATAGAAGAAATAAAAACAATATAAAAGAATAAGCAGAGGAGAGGGATTGCGAGATGGCAAGCAAGTATGATGGATTGGCAAGGATTATCATTCAGAATGTGGGCGGCAAGGAGAATATAAAAAGCCTTACCCACTGTGTCACCAGACTTCGGTTTAAGCTGAAGGATGAGGGGAAAGCAAACACAGATATTAAAGGAAACAGAAGGGGTTGTGACGGTAATCCAGGGCGGCGGCCAGTACATGGTGGTGATTGCCAGCAACGGGGAAACGCTGTGGAGATACATTCTTTAGGCGGAAGGAGGATTCATGGTGAAGAGATTTTTATTGACAGGACTGTGTTCCCTGATATTTATGGGAACCGTTACCCGGATGACAGCATTTGCCGGAGAATGGAGAACCGGGGCAGTGCCGAATGAAGGCAGATGGTGGTATGCCAACGAAGATGGTACTTATGCAGAAAATGGCTGGTACTGGCTGGACGGGAATCAAGACGGCATTGAGGAATGCTATTATTTTGACAGCCAGGGCTGGATGCTTAACGACACGACGACTCCAGACGGTTACACGGTCAATGCAGATGGCGCATGGACGCAGAATCAGCGTGTACAGGCAAGAAACGCGAGTTACAATAGATCCGATGAGATGGAAGCAGAGGAGAATAACATGATTCAGGTGACAATCCAGGTAGGAGAACGGGAATTTGAAGCTGATTTACTTACAAATGCATCGGTAGAGTCCCTTGTTACCCATTTTCCGCTGACCGTGACCATGGGAGAAATGAACAGCAATGAAAAATACTATTATCTGCCGACTGCACTGCCGGCAAATGCACAGAGCATTGGAACGATTCACGCAGGTGATTTCATGCTGTTTGGTTCTGATTGTCTGGTGCTGTTTTATGAAGATTTCCGCACCTCATACCGCTATACGCGGCTGGGATACATATCAAACCCGGCTGGTCTGGCAGAAGCAATAGGAGAGGGCAGTGTTTCCGTGACATTCCGCCTAAAATGACAGGAACCGTCTGATTACCATTGTTTAGAAAAACTTTATGGATTTGTTAGCCGGAAGTTATTTCACGAAATTAGAATATAGGAAACTGATAAAAAGGAGAATCAATATGAGCGGACACATCTTAGAATTGAGCAGTAGCATAGAGAGAAAAAAGGTGGTTTATAAAAACCGCTATGGAATGGATATTGCGGGAGAATTGTATTATAAAGCGGATATGAATTTGGACAGCAGGCATTCTGCTTTGATTGTGGGTGCGCCCTATGGCGGTGTTAAGGAGCAGGGACCCTGTGTTTATGGCAATGAGCTGGCAAAAAAGGGTTTTGTTGTACTGACATTCGACCAGTCATTTATGGGAGAATCCGGCGGCTTTCCGAGGCACGTATCCTCCCCGGATATTTTTACGGAGAACTTCAGCGCAGCGGTGGATTATCTGGGATTGCTTACCTTTATAGACAGAGAGGCCATCGGAGTCATCGGAATCTGCGGCTCCGGCGGATTTGCCTTGTCGGCTGCTCAATGTGATACGCGGATTAAGGCAGTGGCGGCGGTCAGCATGTATGATATGAGTGCGGCAGTGAGAGGAGACATGAGCAGGGAAGAGATTCAGGCGGTAAAGGAGCGGTGTTCCACGCAGAGATGGATTGATGCAGAACATGGATACCCGGAATATGTACCAAGCTTTCCGAAGCAGCCTCTTTCTCAGGTACCGGAGGATATTCCGGAGCCGGGAGCGGAATGGTTCCGGTTCTATGCGGTAAAAAGAGGTCATCATCCCAATGCCAGAGGCGGTTTTACCACAACCAGTGATTTGGCAATGATAAACTTCCGGCTGCTGGATTATATTGACGAGATTTCACCACGCCCCATTCTTTTTGTTGTAGGTGACCGTGCTCATTCCCGCTTTTTCAGCGAAAATGCCTATGCAAAGGCGGCAGAGCCGAAAGAAATCTATGTGGTGGAGGATGCGGAGCACATCGACTTATATGACAGACGGGACCGGATTCCCTTTGACAAACTGACAGAGTTTTTTCATTGTATGGCGTAACAAAGAGAGGGGACTGGATTGATGGATTACATGGAAAATACGGAGGCGGTTATTCAAAATTTAAAGGACGCAGGCTGTGACGATGAAATGGTAACCTGTTTTCTGGAAATGACAGAGTGCGGGGAGTGGCAGGGACAGCTGAAGCTGTTGGAGAAGCAAAGAAGAAATCTTCTGGAACAGGTTCATAAAAATGAAAAGCAGATTGACTGCCTGGATTATCTGGTGTTTCAGATGAAAAAGGAAATAAAGACTGAGAGCAGAGGTAAATGATAATGAGTAAAAAGGTTTTAGTTTTATCCACCAGCCCAAGAAAGAATGGAAATTCCGAGATCCTGGCGGATGCTTTTATGAAAGGGGCCAATGAGGGCGGACATGAAACGAAAAAGATTGTTTTGTATGATAAAAAACTTGAGTTTTGCAGAGGCTGTCTGGCCTGCCAGACAACAGAGAAGTGTGTGATTCATGATGACGCAGAGAGGATTGTTGCGCAGATGAAGCAGGCGGACGTACTGGTATTTGCAACCCCCATTTATTTCTATGAAATGAGCGGTCAGATGAAGACCCTCCTGGACCGTACCAATCCGCTGTTCCCTACAGAATACGCATTCCGGGATATTTACCTTTTGGCTGCGTCCGCAGATGAGGAGCAGACCTCGATGGACGGCGCGGTAAAAGGACTGGAAGGCTGGATTAGCTGCTTTGAAAAGGCTCATCTTGCAGGTGTTGTGCGGGGAACCGGAGCAGACAAAAAGAGAGAGATTGAAGAACATCAGGAGATTTTATCCGCCGCCTATGAGATGGGTAGGAATGTTTAGACGGTATTAGAGGGAGTACAACCATGAAACGTAACATGATTGGAACGAGTCTTATTCTCCTGCTTCTTTTATCCGGATGTGGAAATTCAGAACATAGGGCCGCAGAACAGACAGTCATACCGGCAGCTACGGAGATGGCTGTCACAGAAACCGCTGCTACAGATAAAACTGCTTCAGGTGCCGGCATCCGGAAAGAATCGGGAACAGGGCAGGAAATGACCATGGAGATTTTGATTAGAGATAAGACCTACACAGTGAGTCTTAAGGACAATGAAACAGTAAAGGAACTGACATCGCGGCTGCCTATGGAACTCACCATGGAGGAACTGCATGGCAATGAAAAGTACAATTATCTGCCGGAATCCCTGCCAACAGCCGCAGAAACAATCGGAACCATTCATGCCGGAGATTTGATGCTCTTTGGTTCAGACTGTCTGGTTTTATTTTACGAAGATTTTGAAACTACATACAGCTATACGCGGATTGGACGCTTGGAGAATCCTTTGGGGCTTTCCGAAGCGCTTGGAAGCGGAAGTGTAATAGTAACATTTAAAAGATGAAGTTCAGAAAGGGAAATCATATGAAAACAATTCATCAGGAATTTTTAACAGGGGAAAGGGCCTTATTCCAGGGAAAGGATTTACAGATATTCGACACCACCTTTGCCGATGGGGAATCTCCTTTAAAAGAAAGCAGAAACATCGAACTGTACGGAAGTATGTTCAAATGGAAATATCCGCTCTGGTATAGCCGCGACATCAAGATGGAGGACTGTGTCCTCTTTGAGATGGGCCGTGCCGGAATCTGGTATACGGAGAATCTTTCCATGAAAAAATGTATCATCGAAGCGCCGAAGACCTTCCGCCGTGCCATCGGGATCTCTCTTAATCATGTCACCATGCCCAATGCGGGAGAGACTCTGTGGAACTGCGATCAGGTTCAGATGAAAGATGTGACGGCGAAAGGCGATTACTTTGCCATGAACAGCAGCAACATGGTAATTGATGGGTTTGAACTGGTGGGGAATTATTCCTTTGACGGAGTGAAAAACGTGGAAATCCATCATGCGAAAATGCTTTCCAAGGATGCGTTTTGGAACAGCGAGAACGTGACGGTTTATGATTCTTTTATCTCCGGCGAGTATCTGGGATGGAACGCAAAGAATCTGACTCTGATTAACTGCACCATCGAGAGCAATCAGGGAATGTGCTACATTGAAAATCTGGTAATGAATAACTGCCGCCTGTTAAATACGACTCTGGCATTTGAATATTCCACAGTGGATGCAGAGATTCATAATACCATCGACAGTGTATTAAATCCCAGCGGTGGAAGTATTCGGGCGAAAGGAATCAGGGAGCTTATTCTGGAGGCTGACAAGGTGGACGTGTCAAAGACTGTAATTCAGACCGCAGACGCCTTAAAGGAGGCTGTTTAAGATGACTTATAATTTTGATAAACTGACGGACCGGCGGGGGACCAATTCCCTGAAATGGGATGTGGTGGAGAACGAACTTCCCATGTGGGTGGCAGATATGGACTTTGAGACGGCTCCGGAGATAACAGAGGCGCTGAAGAAACGGGCGGCTCACGGAATTTTTGGTTACACCGTTGTGCCGGATGCCTGGAAGGAAGCGGTAAGCGGCTGGTGGGAGCGGCGTCACGGATTTAAGATGGAACAAGACTGGCTGATCTTTTGTACCGGTGTGGTTCCAGCCATCTCCAGCGCCGTCAGAAAGTTGACCACGGCAGGGGAAAGTGTACTGGTACAGACTCCGGTTTACAATATTTTTTTCAATTCCATTCGCAACAATGGAAGAAATATTGTAGAAAACAGGCTGCTGTACCGAGAGGGAGCATATCAAATTGACTGGGTGGATTTAGAAAACAAGCTGAAAGATCCACAGACCACGCTGATGATTCTCTGCAATCCCCACAACCCCACCGGGTCTGTCTGGACCAGAGAAGAGCTTGCGAGAATCGGAGAGCTGTGTGCAGATAATCATGTGCTGGTATTATCGGACGAAATCCACTGTGATTTAACAGAACCCGGATATGAGTATACCCCGTTTGCTTCTGTATCAGAGGTTTGTGCCCAGAGCAGTGTTACCTGCATTGCCCCCACAAAAGCATTTAATTTGGCCGGACTTCAGACCGCTGCTGTGGCAGTGCCAAATGAAGCAGTGAGACATAAGATGGACCGTGCTTTGAATACCGATGAAGTGGCGGAACCCAATGCTTTTGCGATTGACGCAGCCATTGCGGCATTTACAAAGGGGGATGCATGGCTGGATGAACTGCGGGAGTATCTGACGGGGAACCGGAAGATGGTACAGAATTTTCTGGAGCAGGAAATTCCAAACGTCCGGCTGGTTCCCTCTCATGCAACTTACCTTCTCTGGCTGGACTGCAGTCATGTGATTGGTGATGCCTTGGAGTTAAGCCGTTTTTTGCGAAAGGAGACGGGATTATACTTATCAGCGGGGCTTTCCTATGGAGAGGCCGGGAGGCAATTTCTTAGACTGAACATAGCATGTCCGGGAGAGCGACTGTCAGAGGGTCTGAAACGGCTGCGGGAAGGGATAAAAGCCTATGAGGAATATGTAGTACAAAGCTGTTAAATCACAGAAAGAGTAGTATCAACAGGTTTATTCAAAGAAAAGAGAGCAAAGACAATTTATTTAGCAGAGTGACGATGCCACACTGCTAAATGCTATAAAAAAGTAAAAGCAAGGAGTGCGTAGACGCCTGTATGGCAGCTAATCCACTTCCAAACAGTAAATTGTCGGATAACATGAACGCTCCGGACTTCCATGACCACCATGACCATTTTACCAATTCTACGCCGGAATCTGAGTGGCGCAGCTGTCTGGAACATGCGGAGAAAATCGGACTTGGGACCCGGGAATATGAGCTGATAATCGTCAGGTAAGAGGATTTTATGTGCAGCAAAATTTCCACATCAGGAAGATATCTGCCCCTGGAATAGGGGCGCTGCGACATGCAGAGGCATAGAAAATTATGGGAGTATTGAGACAAAAACAGAAACAAAGGAGAGAAGAAAGTGGAAATCATTCGGCGCGAACTGATCTATATCTGGTACTTTTTTGACGTGCAGTTTCGGCAGATTGCAGGCTATTGGATACTGGGAATTGTGATCGGTTCCTTTGTCTCCGTTTTTTTAAAGAAGTACATACATGAAAGGATGGTGTCTTTGCAGAATAGGCGCTTTGGAGTTTGGGGAATTCTTCCGGCATCGGCTCTGGGAATCCTGTCCCCGCTCTGCATGTATGGAACGGTCCCGATTGCAGCTTCCTTTTCAAAAAGCGGAATGAGGGAAGATTGGATTGCTGCCTTTATGATGAGTTCCATTCTGTTAAATCCTCAGCTTTTTTTCTATTCCTTTGCACTTGGAACGGAAATCGCCATTCTTAGACTGGCAGTCTCCTTTGCAGGCGGCTGCATCGCCGGACTATTGGTACGTTTGTTTTTTCAAGATAAGAAATTTTATTGTTTTACTGATTTTGAACTTCCTGGAAATCGTGATTTAGATGCGGATTTGATTTTGCGTTTTCTTAAAAATATCTGGCGCAATATCAAAGTGACCTTTCCCTATTTTCTGTTTGGCGTTCTGCTGACGGCTCTTTATCAGCGATATGTACCGTCAGCGTGGATTGCGGATCTGTTCGGCTCCAATCAGGGATTGGGAGCGTTGATGGCGGCGGCTCTGGGAGTTCCTCTCTACACCTGCGGCGGCGGAACAATTCCCCTGGTTGCCGCCTGGCTTGGGGAGGGGATGAGCACGGGCAGTGCCATGGCATTTATGATAGCCGGCCCGGCAACGAAGCTTACCAACCTGGGCGCAGTAAAGATTGCATTAGGAATGCGTAATTTTATCATATACTTCGTATTTTCTATTGCTATGTCTGCTGTATTTGGCCTGGTAATTGATATGGTTGGACAGGGAGGATTCCGATGAGACGAGCATTAGTTAGCATGATTCTGCTATTGGCCATGATTTCAGTATCAGCCTGTAGTCAGTTTGCGGGACAAAACGATGGAACGGAGGAGATTACAATGGAAATAAAGGAAATCAAACTGGTAGAAGGTAAGCCATTTTGATGAAACAGTGATTCAGAACATGGTAGATGACGGTATCGCAAATCTTGCAGGAGAAACAGCCGCACAGGCCGGTTGGGATGCACTTTTTAAGGCACATAATGAAGCCCAGGGAAGAGAAGGCGGTTATCGAAATGGACAGAAAATTGCAGTCAAGGTTAATATGAACGGAGCCGGCGCATATGGCGAAGATTTTAAAGGTGAAACGAGAGAAAGTTATACGAATCCGGTTCTGCTAAAAACTTTGTTAATATCTTTGGTAACCCAGGCAGGCGTTTCTCCTGAGAATATTACAGTCTATGATGCAGGGCGGATCATACCGGATTATGTGCAGGAACTTTGCAATCAGGGGGTTTTGTCCGGTATCCAGTTTCGTTACCGAGACATATTAGGGGATCAGGATGCGACACCGGATAAAAATGCTCCGATTGCCTGGTTGCAAAAAGTAAGTGGAGATACGAATTATCTGCCCTCCTGTGTGACAGAAGCGGATTACTTAATCAATCTTGCCAATTTAAAAGGACATGTATATGGAATCACTTTGACAGCAAAAAATCATTTTGGCTCACTGTTAAATTCTAACCGGATGCGGGCGCCAGAAGCAGCCGGTGTCCACCGCTATGTATCTCAAAGCAGAATGGATGCATATACCGTATTGGTTGTCGAGAAGGAACTAAAACCATATGGTGGCTAAGTACGGAAAGAACAAATGTTCTAAAAATGTATTGCGATCTCTTGCCTGCTCCTGTATAATAGCAGTAGAAAGAGGAGGCGTCAGATCAGATGATTCGGTTATTTGAGTTTCGTGATTTGGATAGGATTATGGAGATTTGGCTGGAGGGAAACCTGAAAGCTCATCCGTTTATAGAAGAAGAGTATTGGAGAAAGAACTTTGAGACAGTCCGTTCTGTGTTGCCAAATGCAGAGGTGCATGTGTTTGAGGAAGACGGAGAGGTCCAGGGCTTCATTGGAATGGACGCAGAATACATTGCCGGATTATTTGTAGCAGAGGGGCACCGAGGACAGGGGATCGGCCATCAGTTGATTTCAGAGGTAAAGAGGAAAAAGCGCCTGTCACTGCATGTTTATGAAAAGAATACAGGAGCTGTGGCATTCTATCAGGCGGAAGGATTCCGTGTTGAAAACAGCATGACAGAGAAAGAAACCGGTGAGCAGGAGTACCTGATGGTGTTTCATGAGGACAGTGAACAACAGGAATCTATCAGAAAGGGAGAGGAAATGAAAGATGCTGATTCCGGTGCGTTACTGTTACCCGGAGAGGCTTTGGAGATCATTTTTACGAAGAATATATAGGGGGGTTATGAAAAAAATAATTTTAATCTGCATGCTGGTATCCGGTATCATGATCTCTTCCGGCTGTTCTGGAAAACGCGTAAAACCGCCTGAGCAGGTATTTGACCCAGAGGAGGCATTTGCGGAGATTCCACACAGCAGTTTTGAAGCAGAGTGGCTGGAGGGCAGCATAAAGGATGAGGACAGCCAGGTCTATGAGGAGGTCTATGACTTTGTGCTGACTATGGAGAATGCTGTAATTCCCTACACCGTGTCTGGGAAACTGATTCAGACCTGTGAATACGAATCCTCTGATGACAGCTGGAAGGTTGAGCGGAGGACAGAGGATGTAACTCAGGAAATGGATATTTCAACCTACAAATGGAAGCTGGAAAATGATTTTGGATACGAATACAACGAGACATTCATTAAAACCGGCCCCAATACCTTTGAAACAGGCGAGCCGGATCATCCCACGGGTATAAATTTTACAGTGGATGTCTTGTCTGGCGGCACAAGCCTGAAAGACGAGATGGGGCGGACCAATCTGCCGGGCGGGCAATGGACCGCCCGGCTCTATCTTGAATCCGGCGGGGAGTTTGTGTTCAAAGGGGATGCGGCCATTGACCTGATTGGCGGTTCCTACGGCTATAATGATTCGCGGTGGGTCGTGACCATTGATGAGCTGAAGCGTGTTGAAAAGGAACTGAATACAACTGATGAGGACCGGGCCAATGAGCAGCAGGCGGTATTCCGTAAAACATTTCCCGAGGCAGACAGTTTCGAAGTGATGGATTCAGCCCTTGCACAGGCCTGTACCAGCGAACTGGCCTCCTTGTCCTTCGGAAATGTGGGAGTGAATACCGCGGCGGTTGCAAAGGACAGGGACGGCGCTGTGATGGGCTGGGTTATTAACGCCTATTCAGAGGATAGTTACGGAGGTGATGTAGTTGTCTCTGTGGCGGTAAAAAGTGATGGCGCCATCGACGGCCTGGAGTTCCTGGAACTGGAGGATACGCCTGGACTAGGTATGAGAGCCCGGGAGGATGTTTTTAAGGACCAGTTTGAAGGGAAAGGCAGAGATCCACTGACTGTGACAAATTCAGGAAATCCGGGGGAATCGGAGATTGACGCCATCAGCGGGGCAACAATTACATCCGATGCAGTTACCAACGCTGTCAATGCGGCGATGTACTATGTGCATAATTTTACCCCTTAGAGCTGATTATTGGCGAGTTCAGGAAACTGATGCGATGATTAGTTTAGATCATGCTGTATTTATGTAACAGGATAAAGATAATAGCATTTTCATAGATTGAGTTTAAAGCCAAACAATAGATAAAAGAACAGGAGGGTACATATGCCAACTATATTTTTAAGTCACACGAGCATTGACAAACCTTTTGTGGAGAAACTGGCCCGGGATCTGATGAGATTGGGAATTAATGTGTGGTATGATAAGTATGAAATTAAGGTGGGCGAATCGATTCTTTGGAAAATTGATGAAGGAATTCGTGAGTCAGAATATCTGGGGATCGTGATTTCCAGAGAGGCCTGGGAATCGGAATGGGTAAAGACCGAGATTTCGTCAGCCTGGCAGAAACAGGTAAAGCAAAAGGGGAATTTTATACTTCCCATCTATCATCGTGAATGTGAAATGCCTCTATTTTTAAGTGGTATAAAATATGCAGATTTCAGAACGGATTATCAGTCTGGGCTGCAGGATTTGGCCAGAGTTTTTGGGGTAAAGGAGTTAGATGTTATTACGGAGGATAACTGGAGAAAATTCAGTAGGGTAAAAGGCGGTGAATGGAAAAATTTTCGGGTTAAGGAATTTGAAAATTTGATCACTAGAATTTGTAAGATTGCCAGAACCTATAATTTTACGGTATGGACAGGCAGAGAGAAAAATCCGTTTTCATTTACTATCAGCGGCCGGGTTTCAGGGAAGAAAAGTATGGCATTGACCATCCGCATGGATCCGGCAAAGTCGTATCAATACATGGCGGCAGACACGGTGGAGGCGAACCCAAACCGGATTGATAAAAAGTGTTACAAAACGCTCGTCGGCATGACGGTCAATGAGGTGGAGGAGTATGTCTGTAGGAGAATACAGCATTTTGTAGAAGTGAATGGGAAACCAGAGCAGCCAGGTTCCCTGTTTACGGATCGGCATATGGATTTCAATGAGATAATTGAGGGCGTAATGGAGATTGTGAAGAAAACCAACTGGGATCAAAAAGCGGTTAACGTTCCTGGTTTAATAAAATGAAATATTTTACACCAACAGCCGGACTTTTCGAAGTCCGGCTGTTATTATTTTACACAAAAAAGAAGCATTACAAGGTACCTTGACATAATTTTGGATTCGGAGTATAATGACAAGGTACCAAGCAAATAAGGAGGAACCCAGAATGATTACTTACAAAGATAAAGATACGAACGGCAAACTCATGCAGAATCTATGGAATGTTGTCCATGTTCTGCAGCACACTTCCGGTGGCAGAGGAAGCCAGAACCGGATTCTTACTATTCTTCTGAGAAACAGGATAGTATCTCAGGCAGAATTGACAGAACATCTTGGGATTCAATCCGGGTCTGCCAGCGAGGTGTTATCTAAATTGGAATCTGCGGGGCTGATCGTCCGAACGGAAAGTGAGGAGGACCGGCGGACTGTCAACATTACCTTAACCC
>JAGZXV010000327.1 GCA_018378255.1 Clostridiaceae bacterium
CGAGGCGTATCACACCCTGTTTGATTCCTGGGAGTTTGAGCGGGGGCAGGAAGGGGACCAGTGGCATCCGCTGGTGGAAGATCCTGAAATTCCGCCATTTGTAGGAAAGAACAGACGGCCTTACTGGGTGAACCGGGAGTTTTGTGATTCGGAACGGGAGGAGGATTATCCCACGCCGAAATGTTTTATAAGGGCCATGGATTTTTTGGAGCATAATCATGAAGCGGATAACTGGCACCTTCATCTGGAGGTTTTTGATCCCCATGAGCCGTTTGTCTGTCCTGGGAAATATCTGGAACTTTATGAAGATACGTGGAAGGCGCCTTATCATTTTGACTGGCCTCCTTACAGGGAGGTGAGGGAAGAGCCGGAAGCGGTGGAGCACATCAGAAAAAGTTATGCCGGAGTGCTGACCATGGCGGATGCGTGGCTTGGCAGATTTCTGGATAAAATGGATGAACTGGATCTCTGGAAAGATACGGCGGTGATTTTTACAACCGATCACGGGCATCTTCTGGGGGAACATGGTTATTGGGCTAAGAATTATATGTTTGATTATCAGGAACTGGCACATATACCTCTGATTGTCTGTACGCCTGAAACTGCATATAGCGGCAGACGGATTTCTGAACTCACGGCCACTATGGATATCATGCCGACGATATTAGACTGGCATGGGGCCGGGATACCAAAAGAAGTCCATGGGAAATCATTTCTTCCTATGTTAAATGGGGGAGAAAAGATCCATGAGGCCGTGTTGTACGGGTATTTCGGCAAGGATATCAACCTGTTTGACGGAAGGTACAGTTACTGCAGGCAGCCGAAAGAACAGTCGGTTCTCTATCATCATACGATGATGCCGAGGAATGCCAAGGATTTTCTCACAAGAGAGCAGTTGGCGAAAGCAGAGTTGGGATACTTTTTAAAAAGCTGTCCCGATATGCCACAGCTCAGGATTCCGGCGGTTTCCCATAGACATAAAAATGCGCCGGACTACAATCTGATTTATGATATTTTAAATGATCCGCAGCAGAGTACCCCCATTTTTGACAGCCGGCTTGAGAACATATTGGAAGAAAAAATGATAAAACTGATGGCTCAATATGATGCGCCGGACTGTCAGTTTGAAAGAACCGGGTTACATCCATATGACAGAGAATGAAAACCGTTACTGAAAGAATGTAACTGTTCAGAACGGCTCATCTTCTTGACCGAAAAAGCTGGTCAAGAAGCATCGGATGTCCATCCGATGTGAAAATTGGTGAAGAAAGGTGCTTATAAGCGAGCTTAACGCGCCTTTTTTCCCCAATTTTCCCGCCGTCCTGAACTGTTACGAAAAATTGTAAAATGGAGAATCAGTTGATGAACAGAGACAATAAATATATTGTGCATTTGATAGAAAAAATGACATTGGATCAAAAGGTGGGCGCTATGCTCACTTTAGGTTTTGCAGGTACGGTGGTTCAGCCGCATATCTATGATTTTATAGAAAAATACCATTGCGGCGGCCTCCGCCTGACCCCTCACGGCCGTTCTTTTGGAAATTATGTCAATCCTAAGACCGGAGAAACGGTGGTAAATATCCAGACGGATAATGGATATAAAAAGGGCGTTCCATCGCCCCAATGTACTGCATCCGAGTATAAAGAAATCCTGGATTCTTTAAAGGAGGCTGCCAGAAAGCGGCCTTTGGGCATCCCGCTTCATTTTTCATTTGACCAGGAGGGGGGAGAAAGCGCCAATGCCTGTTTTCATGAGATGAATTTATTTCCCAGAGCTATGGGAATCCGGGCCTCAGGGGACTGTGGCTATGCATATGAAATCGCAAGAGCGGTGGGGAGGCAGTGCAGGGCCATAGGCTTTAACTGGGTTCATTCGCCTGTACTGGATGTCAATACGGAACCGGATAATCCTGAGATCGGAATCCGTTCGTATTCAAATGAGCCGAACGTGGTGGCCGAATATGCGAGACAGGCCTGTCTTGGATTCAGGGAAGCGGGTATGATCGCCACGGCAAAGCATTTTCCCGGCAGAGGGGATTCTCCGGTGGATGCCCATTTTGAGCTTCCCGTGATTGAGGCGGATATGGAAACTTTGTGGGACAGGGAGCTTCTTCCGTACAGAATCCTGATTAAAGAAGGACTTTTGCCATCGATTATGATTGCCCACAGCTTGTTTCCTGCATTGGATGACCAGCATGTGGCCACTGTCTCTAAGAAGATACTGACCGGGCTTCTCAGAGAAACCCTTGGATATGAAGGGGTGATTACCACAGACAGCATGACTATGGGCGGCATCGCAGTGCGGTATGGAGTGGCAAATGCCTGTGCAATGGCTTTGGAAGCAGGGGCAGACCTGGTATTGATGAAGTCTGAAGGGATTCTGGTGGAAGAGACATTCCAAACGATTAAAAGATTTATAGAAGAAGGCAGAATCACCATGGAAGAAGTGGACCGTAAAGTTTACAGGATTCTTTCCCTGAAATACGAATATGGATTATTCCATGCATCCGAAAAGGATTTTCAAGAGCCTGAAAAAGTGTTGCGGGACCCCTCTATTAAGCGGCTGTCCCAGGATGCGGCGCTCAGATCTGTTCTCATAGGCCGCAGCCAAAAAGGGCTTCTTCCCCTTCACAGAGATGAAAAAATACTGGTGATCGAACAGGCGGATACGGCCAAGTTCCTGAATCTGTCCAATTACCCAGGAATGCTTTATCATGAATGCACAAAATATAACCAAAATGCTGCTTATCTGGAAACATCATATACTTATGACGGGGAAGATGTGGAAAGAATCCGGAATAAAATAAAGGAATTTGATACGGTCATTGTTACTAATTATTTTGCCCGCGGAAGAAGGGCAAATACTGAAATGATAAAGGAGCTGTCTGGATTAGCGGGGAAAAAGATAATCGTCATAACAAACTCGCCTTACAAAATGACGGTTCCTGATAATGCGGATACGGTAATTATCACATTTTCGCCTACAATTGAGAATGCGAAGGTGGTGGCAGGAACGTTGTTTGGAGAGGTTTCGCCGCTGGGGGAGATGCCGGTATCCAATTCGGATATATAAAGATATGGAAATTGGGATGTAATTGCAGAAAGTTACGCAGGAAAGTGGGACGAGGCAGCGAAGGTGGGGCTGGGCGTTTGGAACGGGCCGG
>JAGZXV010000049.1 GCA_018378255.1 Clostridiaceae bacterium
GATAAAACTGGAAGACAGGGAGGACAGCAAAACGTTTTTTGCGGCCACGGATGATATCTATTTCAGGCATCTGGAAACAGAAGGAAAGAGAAAACCGGGCGGGCCGGGGTTCCGTACTCTGGTTCCTGAGATGACAGAAGGGAAGTATACCAGAGCAGTCAGCTATTCCACCCCGGCGACCGGCTGTTATGAAGATGGATATAAGCACTTTTATGACGGATTCTATACGGAACAGGGCTTGAAGGCTCTGAAAAAGAGGGATTGTAAAAAGCCTCTTCTTTTAAATATGATGTATCTGGCGCCTCATCCGCCTTTTGATATTCCTGAACCATGGTATTCCAGGTTTGAGGAAGCTGCGCTTCCGGAAAATGTGGGCGAATGGTACAGCAGGCAGTCGCCTCTTCAGATGTATAATCTGACCGGCGTGGTGGGCAGCAAATACAGCAGGAAAGAATGGGAGCAGCCCTGGAAGGTCTATATGGGGCTTGTCAGCCTTTTGGATGACTGTGTAGGAAAGATTCTTGATGAGCTGAAGGAACAGGGAATCTACGATGATTCGCTCATCATTTTCACCTCTGACCACGGGGAGATGCTGGGGTCCCATAAACTGTTCCAGAAGATGTGCATGTATGAGGAATCGGCGAAAACGCCGTTATACATAAAGTTTCCAAGTGGATTTAAGGCCGGGAAAAAAGTGTTTGATGAACTGGTGAGCGGAATCGATGTATTCCCGACCCTTTGTGAATATCTGGGCCTTGAGCCGAAACACCAGGTGGACGGGCAGTCTCTCCTGGGTCTGATTGAAGGACGGGAAGATGAGCTGCCCAGAAAAGAGGCGTACATTCAGTTTGACGGAAACGGGGCCAGATCAAATTTTCAAAGATGCGTGGTGAAAGATGGCTATAAACTGATTGTGGACTTGTTTAAGGATGAGACATTTTTGGAGCTGTATCATGTAAAAGAGGACCGGCAGGAGAAGGTGAATCTGGCATTTGATGAGGGATACGACGGGATAACGGAAGAATTGCTTGGAATTTTGCGGGAACATATGAAGAGGACTGGGGATGGGATTGAGATCGGGGAGATTTCTTTGAATGAGTTCAGGGATCATTATAACCGGGGATTTAAAAAGTAAAAATTCTGAAAGCGTATATAAGCGAATCAAAGCCGGCGGTGGTTAAAAAATGCCGCCGGCTTTTATCAACAGCAGTTTTTAATTAACCTTGTTTTTTACTCTGAAATTATGTATTTTAAGTAATAATCATAAAAATACGTAAGACGAGGGAGTGGCTAGAATGGCATTAAGTATGGAAATGATCTCCGCCTTTGAAAGGTATCTCTACGAGCAGGAACGGAGCCAGGCGACAATTAAGAAATATATCCGGGATTTGAACAAATTGTTTACATATCTGGCAGAGGATTTGGAAATCAGCAAAGAGAAGATGATACGGTTTAAACAGGATCTTACAAAACGTTATAAGCCTGCCAGTGTAAATTCTATTTTAGCGGCGGTCAATCATTTCCTGGAGTTCGCGGGGCTGGGAGAATATAAGGTAAAACAGGTGCGGGTTCAGAAGGCGCTGTTCTGCCAGCAGGAACGGGAGCTTACAAAAGATGAATATTTTCGTCTGATAAATGCGGCCAAACAGAAGAAGAATCAAAGGATCGGCGTTTTGATGCAGGCCATCTGCAGCACCGGGATCCGGGTGAGCGAACACCGTTTTATCACTGTAGAGGCGCTGATGGAAGGTCATTTCAGGATATATAATAAAGGAAAGTCCAGAATTGTATTTTTGCCGCCGGAGCTGACCGGTGTTTTGAAACGGTACTGTCAGGAAAATAAAATTGAACGCGGGCCGGTGTTCATTACAAAAAACAGGCGTCCCCTGGATCGGAGCAATATCTGGTCGATGATGAAAGCGCTCTGTGGGGAAGCGGATGTTGACCGGAAGAAAGTCTACCCCCATAATCTGCGTCATCTGTTTGCATTTACATTTTATGGAGTGGAAAAGGATTTGCTAAGGCTGGCGGATATCTTAGGACATACCAGCGTGGATACGACCAGAATTTATACGGTTTCAAGCGGATGGGAACATAAAAGGATTCTGTCAAAATTAGGTCTGGTACAGCAGAATGAAGGACGAAGCGGTGAAGGACAGCCGGGAGTATCTCAAATACTTTACGGGGGGAGCTGCCGGGACAATGGATGGGAAGAGAGCGGGGATAGGAACGAGGTAAATAGCGGGGAAAAGAACCGGATCAGGTCCGCCGGGGAATGAGCGGGATAGATGGGAGCTTTTGCTTGCAATAGAAGGATCAGGCAGACAGGCGGATTGCCACGCCTGCTCTTGGAGTATCCGAAAGTATGCTGACAGGAAAGGAAGGAACCGGGAACCTTTTAAAGGGGACCCGGTTTTGTTGTATTGTGGATTTGAATTTAAGGGGATGATTTTTCGGAGGGGAATAATATGACATAATCAGAATTATGTGATCATATTATAGTATTTTAGATTTCTGCATGATAAAATATAATAGAATAAAGTATTTTTTTACCTGTTTCTTATGTTGCGATATACAATAGTGTAGTAAAATTACGATAAGACTTGAATTTTTCGCCAAAAGATTGCATAATAGGTTAGAGCATCAGGAGTTATCCGGGGAGACAGTCCGAATTAGTCAATATTTGTCTTTTATAAGGTTCGAAAAAGAGGTATCTTTCTGATTCCAGGACCTGTGATTTTATGAAAACCGTATTATCAGATATTTGAAAAAAATGTTTTATGTTTGTAATTTAAAAAATTGCTTTGAGACTTACTACATAATTCTGATTATGTGGTAATTTTTATACCATAATTGTCGTATATTTACGATTTTGGCCGAAAGTGAAAAGAGGAGGAAGGATTGGGCGGAAAGCAAGGAAACATAGAACCGGTAATCGATGTACATACCCATATCCTGCCGGGCATTGACGATGGGGCAAGGAGTATGGAAGAGACAAGGGAACTGCTGAAACTGGCTTACAGGCAGGGAATACGCATTTTAATAGCCACGCCCCATTACCGCAGAGGAAAACATTATGTGGATCCGGATGGAATTCGTGATCTGGTAAACAAAGTGCAGAGCGAAGCAGATAAGATGTTTCCTGATCTGTTCCTATATGCGGGGCAGGAGCTGATTTATTATCATGGGGTATTCGATGCGGTATCTGCGGGAAAGACTGTGCCATTGGCAGATTCCGACTGCTATTTGATAGAATTCCTGCCGGACATTTCCTATGAAACCATTTATCAGGCGGTGAGGCAGATGGCTTTAATGCGCTGCCGTCCGGTTCTGGCCCATATAGAAAGATATCCGTGTTTAAGGAAAACGGGGAGAATTGAGGAACTTCGAAAGTCGGGGGCATATATGCAGATGAATTTTGACAGTCTGTTAAGGGACTTTCGGCAGGCGGGAAAAGTTTCCTGGTGCAGGAGGATGGTCCAGAAAGAAAATGTCCAGTTTTTTGGAACCGATATGCACCGGACGGACTTTCGGCCGCCGGAAATTGAGAAGTCTGTGAAATGGATCTATAACAAATGTGGTGGAGAATGGGGAAAACAGTTGACAGTCGGAAACCCGAAGGAAATTCTGCTTGAAAATGTCAGGCAGGCAGAGGGGGGAAGGTGGCGGACTGCACTGGGGAAATAAAAGGTACAGGCAGACGCAGAAGATACAGGATGTTAAAAAAACTTCCACTAAAAATGACAATAGATAAATTAGTAAAGGAACAGAATCATTTATGGAAAAGAGATTTAGCGAGGATCAGGACGAGATTGAAATTGACTTACGGGAGCTGCTGTTTGAATTAAAGCGGAGATGGTGGGTTCTTTTGACGGCGCTGATATTGGGCGGCGGACTGGCAGGGGCTTACAGCTATTTTGTGCTGACGCCCCAGTATACCTCCAGTGCCAGTTTATACGTGCTCTCTAAGGAAACCACCCTCACTTCTCTGGCGGATTTGCAGATTGGAAGCCAGCTGACTCAGGATTATAAAGTGATGGTTAACAGCCGCCCGGTTTTACAGAATGTGGTGGTAAAGATGAATCTTGATATGGATTACAAGGAACTCCGCAGAAAAATATCAATTGATAATCCGAACAATACGCGAATCCTTATCATTTCCGTAAAAGATTCTGATCCCTATCTGGCAAAGAAAATTGTGGACAGCATTGCTGTGGAAGCCTCGAATTATATTGGGGAGATCATGGAAATGGTACCGCCAAAAATGATCGAGGATGGTGTGGTGGCCACGGAAAAGACCAGCCCCAATGGAAAGAAAAATGCAGCAGCAGGAGGTCTGGCCGCCCTGTTTATCGTCTGCGCGGTCATCACCTTGAGGGTGATATTGAACGACACCATAAAGACGGAAGAGGATATCCAAAAATATTTGGAACTGCCGGTTTTGGCAGTCATCCCGTCAAAGGAATCGGTAGGTGACGGTGAACCGGTCCAGTCGCAGAAGAAACGGAAGACATCAAGAAGAAAGGCGGGCAAAGCCAATGGAAAATAAAATCAGTCTCTCCCAGTATGAGGTTACGGACTATAACTTTGTGGAAGCGATCAAAACGCTGCGGACCAACATCCAGTTTTCTGGAAGCAGCATTCGGTTGATTATGTTCACCAGCTCCATTTCAAATGAAGGAAAGAGCGAAATTTCATTCCAGTTGGCTGCGTCTCTCGCTCAGCTTGGAAAACGCGTGCTGCTGATCGATGCAGACATTCGAAAGTCGGTGATGGTATCCAGATACCGGCCGGACCGGGAAGTAAAGGGCCTGTCCCAGTATTTAAGCAGCCAGATAAGCAGAGAGGAGGCCATCTACCAGTCCAATGTAAATGGTTTGGAGATCATGTTTGCCGGCCCCTATTCACCAAACCCGGCAGAGCTTTTGGAGGAAGAACAATTTGGAAACCTGCTGGAATGGGCGAGAGACGCCTATGACTATGTGATGATTGATACGCCGCCTATGGGAAATCTGATTGACGGGGCCATTGTGGCAAGGCACTGCGACGGAGTTGTGATGGTGATTGAAAGCGGAGCCATCAGTTTCCGCCTTCTGCAGAAGGTTAAGGCCCAGCTGGAAAAGAGCGGCTGCCGGATTCTTGGAACGGTGCTGAATAAGATTACGGTGAATCAAAGCGGATATTACCGCTATTATGGGAAATACGGCAGATACGGCAAGTATGGAAGAGAGTATGAGAAGGCAGGAAAAACGCAGTAAGATAGTCAAATCAGACCCGGCGGCATGGTGGACGGCCTGCAATACAAAGGAGGAAACGGAGGGGTAAATCATGCTTGTGAAAAACAGGTCTTTTTACATATTGTTTGATATCTGCCAGATTATCATTTCCTTTGTGCTGGCTGTTTTATTCAGGTACAGAGTGGTGCAGGGAAGGATGATATCCGATGCGTGGTATGGCTGCATTCTGATGATATTTGTCTATATGGTGATAGTTCTGGTCTGTCAGGCATCAAAACCGCTGATGAAGCGGAGCAACTGGGATGAACTTCAGATTGTGCTTTCTGCTAATCTGTACATGGCGCTTCTGCTATCCCTTATTTTGTATTTAAACCGGGCTGGGAACCTGTTTCCACGTTCCGTATATATCATTTTCTTCGTATTGAACACCGTTTTGATGTATGTTGGCCGGTTTTATTTAAAGAGAATCCTGCGGTCCTATTATAAGAAATCAGGAAACCGAAAAAAGCTGCTGATCTGCGCCAATCAGGAAAATCTGATTGCAGCGATCGATAAGTTTGTCCATTCATCGCTGATTGAATATGAAGTGACTGCAGTGGTAGAGGTCGGAAAAAAGACCAGCCGTGAAGAGATCAGAATACATCAGATTGAACAAGGGCCGCGGGGCCAACGCATTGTGCTGAGCCGGGAAAAGCTGAGGGAGTTTTTGAAACATCAGGTGATTGATGAAGCTCTTCTGTGTCTGCCCTTCAGCACAAAAGGGGAGGTAAATGACTTTATCCTCCGGCTGGAGACTATGGGAATTGAAACCCATGTGGCGGTGGATACTTATGATCATCAGGAAAAGGCAATTGAACGGCTGGGGGCTTACCGGGTTCTGACTTACAGCCCCAGGATCTTTGAACCGACGGAATTATTCGTGAAACGGGCTATGGATGTGGTGGGAGGGGTGATCGGATCGCTGATTACCATCCTGTTAAGCATTGTGATTGTACCTTTAATCCACCTGGAATCCCCGGGACCAGCCATATTTAAACAGGTGCGGATCGGCCGGAATGGCCGCCGTTTCCAAATCTATAAATTCCGGACCATGTATGTGGATGCAGAAGCGCGTAAAAAAGAGCTGATGAAGCAGAATGAGATGAAGGGCCTGATGTTTAAGATAAAGGATGATCCCAGAATCACCAAAGTGGGAAAATTCCTCAGAAAGACCAGCCTGGATGAATTTCCGCAGTTTTTCAATGTGCTCAAAGGCGAAATGAGCCTGGTAGGTACAAGGCCTCCTACGGAAGATGAATTTTTGCAGTATGAAGAGCGTCATAAACGCCGGCTGAGTCTAAAACCGGGAATCACCGGCCTGTGGCAGGTAAGCGGCAGAAACAGCATTTACGATTTCGAAGAAGTGGTGAACCTGGACCTGGAGTATATCGATAAGTGGTCGGTATGGCTGGATATCCGTTTGCTGATACAGACGGTGTATGTGGTAGTGTTCCGGAGAGGGGCATCCTGAGTGGAATAGGGTTAGATAAGGAAAATGTTGGAGTGAAAAGAACGGGAAATGATGTTTTGGCAGGTGAAAAAATGAATGAGAATAGTTCCTTCTATAGATGGCCGTTTGGCGTGATGAAATGAAGAAAAGATATAAGAATAGTTATTTGTGGATAGCGGGTATGGTTATCCTTGCTCTGGGTTTTCTTGGATGGTTCGTGAGATTCAGTTACTGTTCCTATCAAGCCGGCAGGGCATCCAGAGAGAGGCTGGCGGCCCATGAGGAAGCGAAAAGCACAGGCATTACCACAGATATAACCAATATTACCCAGAACGGTGATTCCATTTTGGAAGGCCGTGACAATGGAAGTGGGAAAATGATTTATCAGGGAAAAACCTACCGTAGAAATACGGCTATGCGCGCCATCCTCTGTATCGGCGTTGACACCAAAGGAGAGATGGAATCCCACACGGCATCCGGTCAGGGCGGCCAGGCAGATGGTGTATTTTTAGTGGCTCAGGATGCAGCCAGAGACCGGGTAAAGATTTTAATGATTCCCAGAGATACTATGACTGAGATCACCTTGTTCGACCTTTCGGGTAATGAACTGGGAAAAGATGTTCAGCATCTGACTCTGGCTTATGCCTATGGGGACGGAAGGGAAAAGAGCTGCGAACTGATGACAGAAGCGGTATCCAATCTGCTTGGCGGACTAAAAATTGACGGATATGCGGCTGTTAACATGAGCGCAATCCCGGTTTTAAATGATGCGGCAGGAGGTGTGACAGTAACCATTCAGGATGAGGGACTGGAAAAGAGGGACCCGGAACTTAAGAAGGGAAAAACAGTCACTCTTCAAGGCGGGCAGGCGGAACTGTTCATCCGCTACCGTGACATTACCCAGTCCCAGACCGCAATCAGCCGTATGAGCCGCCAGAAACAGTACATGCAGGGATATTTGGAAGCAGTCAAAGAATCAGCGGCCCAAAATGACCGGCTGATTCCGGATTTAATGAATCAACTGCAAAGCTATATGGTAACCAATATGCCGAAAGATCAGTATCTGGATATGGCTCTGTCCGTGCTGAACAGCCAGGACAGCCTGGAAGAAGGGGATTTTCTTACCGTACCGGGGGAGGCTGTGGAAACGGATTTATATGATGAGTATCATGTGAATCGGGAGGAGTTGATGAAATTGGTGCTGGAGCTGTTTTATGTGGAGATGTATTAGAGGGGCGCGAGAGATGTACTGGAGTGTGTTTAAGAAGGGGAGGAAGGGATTATTAGAAATGTATTAAGGGGTAATGAGGAGTTATCAGAAAAGTATTAGAACTGTATTTGAAACAGATTAGTAAATGCGTTAGAGCTGTATTTGGAATGTATCAGTAAAAGTATTAGAGCTTTGATAGGGGAGCAGAAGGCATCAGATCTGTATTTTAGGTATATTAGAAAAAAATTAGAAGCAAAGCTATGTCTGGATATCATAAAAATACGAAAAAGCAAAGGTTAATAACCAGCAGATTAGATGAGATTGGAGCGGCTCTTTATTGAGAGCAAATAAATGAAAGGATAGGTAATATAACATGAAAAAGAGATGGTTAGGTATATTTTTGACAGCAGCCCTTGCGGTGTCTCAGCCTGCAGCCGTATTTGCGGCTCCAAGTCCTAATACGAATGTCAATTTTGATGATGGAGACAGCAATGGTTACTATGAGGATTCCGTTGCGAATAACCAGACTACAGGAACCAATACGGTAAATAATTCCGGAACCAATGCGGCCAACAATGCCGGAACCGGGACAGCAAATGCGGCTTCTGTAGAAGGCGCATCTGAATCAGGAACAGCTGTTATCGGGGATACTCAGGTGGGATTTGCAACCGGTGAGGCGGCAACCGCAGGCCTTCCGACCCAGACCGTGGAAGCGATTAATGCAATCAATGCAGGAACGGCTCTGACCGAAGCCGTTAAGGGTGTGGATCTGAACGGATATTCTGCGCTGACTACAGTACAGGCAATCGTGGCAAAGGATGTGAATACAAACCAGCCTAAGACCGGGGAGGTTGCAGTTTCTTTGTATGTGCCCAACCTGATTCAGGGCCTTGACAATGTCCAGGTATTATTTTACGACAATGCGACCGGATTGTGGAGGTTGATTAATCCAAGTGCGGTGGATGCGGCTAATAAGAAGATTACGGTGAATATCAGTGGGTCGGGGTCGTTTAGTGTGGTTTATAAGAGAAACGTTTAAGGTTAAAAATTGAGATTTGCAGCCAGGGAGGAATTGGACTGAGGATGGAAGGAATCTCTGGCGAAGTTATATCTGCTCATGTTGATAAAAATTGTTAAGTGGCATTAATAAGCAGCAGAAAGACAAAGGAGTACGTTGTTGTGGAACGTCAGAAAAAATTAACTATTGCAATGCTCGGACATAAGCGTATTCCATCAAGGGAGGGCGGAATTGAGATTGTAGTAGAGGAGCTCTCTACACGAATGGTACAGAATGGCAATTCCGTTATTTGCTACAACAGATCAGGCCATCACGTTAGCGGAAAGGAATTTGACGGAAATGCCCTTAAAGAATATAAGGGTGTGAAATTGAAATTAGTTTATACAATTAACCGCAAAGGTCTTGCCGCTATGACGTCCTCTTTCTTTGGTGCATTATGCTGTGCATTTTCAAAATATGATATAGTTCATTTTCATGCAGAAGGACCTTGTGCCATGTTATGGATTCCTAAAATATTCGGAAAACGATGCGTGGCAACAATACACGGTATTGACTGGCAAAGAGCGAAATGGAACGGTTTTGCCAGAAGGTACATTAAATTTGGAGAAAAAGTCGCTGTGAAATATGCGGATGAAATTATCGTTCTTTCAAAAGGCATTCAGAAGTATTTTATGGACAGCTACGAACGAAAGACAGTTTTTATCCCCAATGGTGTCAGTCAGCCGGTTCTTTGCAGGCCGCTACTTATTAAAGCGAAATTTGGACTTGATAAAGATGAATATATTCTTTTCCTTGGACGTTTAGTTCCGGAGAAAGGGATTACATATTTAATAGAGGCTTTTAAGAAGGTTAAGACAGATAAAAAACTTGTGATCACCGGAGGAAGCTCAGATACAGAAGCATTTATGCAGGAATTGAAGGAACTATCCCGGGGAGATGACAGAATTCTATTTACCGGTTTTGTGCAGGGACAGATGCTGGAAGAACTATATAGTAATGCGTATATTTATACATTGCCGTCCGATTTGGAAGGGATGCCGCTTAGCCTTCTGGAAGCTATGAGTTATGGTAACTGTTGTCTGGTATCAGATATCACTGAGTGTACGGAAGTCGTTGAAGATAAGGCAATGATTTTCAAAAAGTCGGATGTAGCTGATCTACAGCACAAACTACAATATGCTTGTGAAAATCCAGAAGAGGTATATAAATTGAAGAATCAAGCAGCGGACTTTATTTGCAGGAAATATAGCTGGAATGATGTGGTAAGGCAGACATTGGAATTATATCAGAAGTAAAGGCGGAGGGCGTTATGGAGAAGAAATACTATGGTTCGGTTGATGGACTGAGGATGATTGCGGCCTTTGGTATTGTGATGATGCCTATGAAGGATTCGCGGATATTACCTTGATTTTTGGTTTCCTTTCAAATTCTATTTCTGTGATTGTTTCTGTGATTTTTAAACTTTAATAAGTTTTATTTTTTCATTAATTAAGAAGAAAGAAAAATAACTGGAGTTTTCCTTAACTAGAAAAAAATCAAACTAATGAGGAATTGATTATGCGGATATTAATGATCAATAAGTTTCTCTATTCCAATGGTGGATCAGAGACATATATATTTAAAGTTGGAGATGGCCTGAAAAATCAAGGACATGAAGTCCAGTATTTTGGGATGGAGCATGAGGGACGTTGTGTTGGTAATGCAGTAAATGCTTATACCAGCGATATGGATTTTCATGGCGGTTCCAAACTATCTAAATTGAACTATCCTCTAAAGGCCGTTTATTCCACTGAGGCGCGGAAAAAGCTGCGTTTAGTACTTAATGATTTTAAGCCACACATACTTCACATAAATAACTTTAATTATCAGCTTACTCCTTCTATTATTTTAGAGATCCAAAAGTGGCGTAAAGAGGGCAATAAATGTCAAATTATATATACTGCACATGACTACCAACTGGTTTGTCCCAACCATATGTGCAATAAGCCTAATATTGGTGGAAACTGTGAGATGTGTTTCGGGGGACATTACTTGAATTGTATTAGGGGGAAATGTATTCACGGAAGTATAGCTAAAAGTACTATTGGTTCTATAGAGGCAGTGTTCTGGAAGCTAAACGGCGCTTATAAGTACATTGACATAATAATATGTTGTTCTGCGTTCTTAAAAACAAAGATGGATAGCAATCCACTATTCGCCATGAAAACAATTGTGCTTCATAACTTTGTAGATAGAATAGCTTGGAAAAATACTCCTAAGAAAGATTACGTTCTATATTTCGGTCGTTACAGTACAGAGAAAGGAATTGGAACACTGATTAAGGTGTGTAAAGAATTATCTAATGTACAGTTTGTCTTTGCTGGTGCGGGTCCATTGGAAAACGATGTTAATGGTATTCCCAATATCAGCAATGTTGGATTCCAGCGAGGAGAATCATTGGAAAAACTTATTCGAGAGGCAAGATTTTCTATTTGCCCATCTGAGTGGTATGAAAATTGTCCGTTTTCTGTGATGGAGAGTCAAATGTATGGTACCCCGGTTCTGGGAGCAAACATTGGCGGTATTCCCGAATTGATCGAAAATGACAAGACTGGTGAACTGTTTGAGAGTGGTAATGCTGCTGAACTGAAGATAAAGATACAGAAATTGTGGAATAGCCGGGAATTGACAGATCGGTACAGTAGGAATTGTAAAGATATCAAGTTCGATAGTATCGAAGAATACATAAAGAAGCTGATTCAGATTTATAGAGGTAAAGGGGAAGGTAGTGGATACTGTTATAAAGGGAGATAAAGCTATGACTAAGAAAAAAAGCAGCGAGAGAAAACTGAATGGCACTGTGATTGTTAGTTATCGTTGTAATGCTAGATGTTCTATGTGTAATCGATACAAGGCTCCATCAAAGCCAGAAGAAGAGATATCGATTGAGACAATTAAGAAACTGCCAAAGATGTATTTTACAAATATTACAGGTGGTGAGCCATTTATACGTAGTGATTTGAAAGATATTGTACATGAGCTTTATAAGAAGAGTGACCGCATTGTTATTTCTACAAATGGTTTTTTTACTGAGCGTATTGTGGATCTTTGCAGAGAATTTCCGCATATCGGTATTCGCATTTCTATAGAAGGTTTAGAGCAAACCAATAATGAAATTAGGGGTCTGGAGAATGGATATCAGCGTGGTTATAGCACGTTAAAAAGACTTCGAGAAATGGGTATGAAAGATGTCGGCTTTGGTATGACTGTTCAGGACAGGAATGCATCTGATTTAGTACCTTTATATAAGATTTCGGATAGAATGGGAATGGAATTTGCTACGGCATCATTACATAACAGCTTTTACTTTGTGGAATCGAAAAACATAATCCATGACCGCCCTATGGTGGCTAAAAACTTAGAGCATCTGGTCAATACACTGTTGCATTCTAACAGCCCCAAAAAGTGGTTCCGTGCATACTTCAATCACGGTCTAATTAACTATATCTATGGTCAAAAGAGATTACTTCCCTGTGATATGAGTTTTGATACATTCTTCATAGATCCATATGGTGACGTTATGCCCTGCAATGGAACCCAAGACAAGGAGGTCATAGGTAATCTGAATACCCAGAGTTGGGATGAATTATGGAATAGTGCCCAAGCGGATAAAGTGCGTGAGAAAGTACGATGCTGTGACCGTAACTGTTGGATGATCGGAAGTGTAAGCCCGGCTATGCATAAATATATTTGGCAGCCGTTGATTTGGGTTATGTTTCATAAAGGAAAAACTTTAATTACTGAGCATCCATATTCTATGTATGAAAATAAAATTGTTCGGAATTATCGTGAGGGGAAGGTGACGAAAGAGGAACTGGATAAATTATCAACATGTGACATGTGTACAGCAATTAATAATGGTTTGAGTGCAGCAAGTATGGAACAACTTATAGGTAGAACTGGTGAAGAAATTGTAGATGCTGATATTAAGAAACAGATGAAGATGGGAGATTAAGTTTTGAATATTTTATATATTGCATATTCTTGTGATCCTTATGAGGGAAGCGAAGATAGGATTGGATGGAGTGTTCCTTTTGAAAGTGCAAAAACCAATTGTGTTTATGTCATTACTAAAGAAGAACAGAGGACCTCAGTTGAAAGGTTTCTGCGAGAGAATCCGGTGAAAAATATTAAGTTTTATTTTGTAGATATACCTGCATTTTACAAAGAAATTTTTAAAGGTTTTATGTATTCTGGAAGACTTAATATTTGGAATAGACATGCTTTTCCACTTGCTCAAAGTATTTGTAAAGAATTTGCGATTAATATTATTCACCAAATAACTCCGATTGAATTTAGAGCTATTGGTAAGTATGGAAAGATATCCGATATAAAGTTTGTTTGTGGACCTCTTGGCGGTGGAGAATTTATTCCTAGTGGTTTGAAATATTACGCCCGGGGACATGTTTTAATTGAGATGGTACGATCAGTTAGTAACCGATGGTATCGTTTTAAATTCAGAGTAACTGGAAAATTAAATCAATGTGATTATATTATGTTTGCCAATGAAGAAACCCGTGATTTTTTAATTAAGGGATGGGAACAAAAATTGAAGATAAATAATAAGCCAATTACTGAAACTGCACTTGATATAATGGAAGAAGAGGAGCAGTTTGATGAGAAAAAAGATAACAAAAAGTGTGTGTTTTTTGCTGCAGGAAGAATGATATACCGAAAAGGTTATGAGCTCCTTTTGGATGCACTAGCAAAAGTTCCTGGGGAGTTAAATTATACATTACGTATTGCTGGCAACGGACCAGAATTGATAAAATTACAGGCTATATGTAGTCGTAATTTAAATTTGACGAATCACGTGTCATTTATAGGGGGCCGTAAATATCCTGAAATAATAAACGAATATAATAATGCGGATGTGTTTGTTATGCCGAGTATTCGGGAAACTACAGGTACAGTTTTACTAGAAGCAATTTCAAAAGGAGTTCCTGTTATCACAATCAATAGATTTGGTGGAGCAATACTCATAGATAATGAAAATGGTTGGCTCTATGATGGTTCGGATAAAGAGGAGTATATTGAAAAGCTCAAAAATGCCATTGTTGAGTGTATACAAAATCCGAAAGAAGTCAGACGTCGTGGCAAGAACGCTCGAAAGAATGCTGAGAAGTACACATGGAAATCAAAAAACAAGTTTTATCAGAAAATATACTATGAATTGTTGAGAGGATAGATCAGATTAAAATAGATAATTATGTCATAGTTATTGATCCCTGAACAAGAGTAGTAATTTTATAAATAAATTAAATATGGGCAAGATAGAAGTTATTACGGAAATTGTTTTTAACATACGGAGAATGGGCCATATGAAAGAAAGTTTAATATCTGTTGTTTTACCAATATATAATGTCGAAAAGTATCTGAATCGCTGTATAAATAGCGTTATAAATCAGAGTTATTACAATCTTGAAATAATTCTTGTAGACGATGGTTCATTGGATAAATGCCCCCAAATTTGCGATGAATGGGCGAAAAAAGATAGGCGGATTAAAGTTATTCATAAAAAGAATGCAGGCCTTGGTTATGCAAGAAACACAGGTATCGAGAATGCTTGTGGTGAATATATTTGCTTTATTGATAGTGATGATTATGTTGCTTTGGATATGATAGAGAGGACTTATAGTTTAGCAAAAAAAACAAATGCCGATATAGTGTCATATGGATACTGTTTTGTAGATTCTAAAGGTGAAAAGGGAAAAAGTTTTATTCCCAGGCCCAATAAAATGTTTTTCGAAGGAGAGGACATACTTTCTTATGTATTGCCCAATATGTTGCAAAATACTCCTAAAACCGGATGTGAATTCTGGATGAGTATGTGTGGAGGGCTTTTTTCTTTTGATTTAATAAAGCGGGCAAATTGGTATATGGTTTCCGAAAGGGAAGTTATTTCTGAAGATGTGTTCTCTTTATTAAGACTCTATAAGAATGTAAAAAGCATAGCATTTATAGCTGAGGTTTTTTATTACTATTGTGAAAACACAAAATCGTTGACACATACATATAGGATCGATAGATATGAGAGAATAAAACATTTTTATGATGTTTCAATAGCTGAGTGTGATAGGCTGGGGTATAGTGAAGTGGTTAAAACCAGGCTGGCTAACCCATATCTAGCTAATACTCTAGCCACTTTAAAAATGATAATTACATCTGACCTAGATAGCAAAGAAAAAAAGAAGAAATTTAGAAAAATAGTTGGAGATGAACATCTTCAAAGGGTACTAAGAAGGCAGGATAAGAAATATATATCTATACAGAAAAAACTCCTTTGGGCAGCAATGAGAAAAAGAATGTATTTGCTCTGCTATTTAATGATTTGGGCGAAAACATGAGAAAATAATTGGTGGTTTGAATGGTAATAAGATGGAAAAACAATTCGGTTTATATACAAAAAAGCATAAAATCTTTGGTTTGGTTACACCTGTACTATTTATTTATGTATGGCTTTTTTAGGGATATTGTCGGCTTACCAAAAACTATATCATATGCTCTGGATTTCTTTAATATAGCAATATTTTTTTATGCATTATTACATAAAAAAATACAAAATTTAAGAGGAAAAAGCTACAAATTTTTCTTCTTATGGATACTATTCTTTTTACTATCCACAATAATTGGTCTCATATTGGTGGGCGGTTCACCTATACTTTATATATGGGGATTTAGGAATAGTTTCCGCTATTATGGATTTTTTTTATCATGTGCAGTGTTGCTGGATTTATCTGATATTTATGAAATCATACCTGTCTTTAAACGAATTTACATACTCAACTTGATTATATGTACGGTTGAATTAATAATGGGATACAGTGGCGATTATTTAGGCGGAATATTTGGGACACAACAGGGAAGCAATGGTTATCTGAATTTGTTCATGGTTATTGTGACGGCAATTTACGTTACAGAATACCTGGAAAAGAGAAATGGTTTAGTAAAAACTGCATTTATTATATTAAGTTGCTTTTATTTGATGGCAATATCAGAATTGAAAGTGTATTTATTTGAATTACCAATTATTGTTTTTATAGGTATGATAAATGTAAAGTTTAACTTCAGAAAAATTATTTTAATTATGCTAGGTATTAGTGGTGTATCTGTTGGTATTTTAATGCTTGGTTATTTCTTTGAAGAATCAGGTATTTCATTTTTTACATCAGATGCAATTTATAAATACATGGGTGACAGAGGATATACAAATTCTGGAGACCTGAACAGGTTTAATGCTGTACCGCAGTTGTTCAAGAGATTTCTTGTTGGGGACACAAGCAGAAAGCTTTTTGGAATTGGATTGGGGAATGCCAGTTATTCATCCGCATTTTGGTTCTTCAATAGCAGTTTTTACAAGATATATAACGCATTACATTATCAGTGGTTTACTGATGCTATAATTTATATTGAGACGGGAGCGGTTGGATTGCTTTTTTTTGAAGGTTTTTTCATATGTATTTTTTTATTTGCAAGAAAGATGAATAGAGTGTTACAAAATATCGACATAGGAGAAACGACAGTCGAATCGAGAATCATTGTACAAGTTTCCTGTATAGTAGCATTTATGTGTATTATAAATTCCATATATAATAGTTCTCTAAGCTTAGATTCGGCCTATATGGTTTATATTTTGTTAGCGGCTCCTGTAATTGTAGATCGTCAAATGAAAGTGCTGTAGGCTGCTAACACTACAATATTAGGGATGAATTCAGTTTTAGGGAGGATTATAAACATATGCAAGTTTGTATTTTATCGATGCAGAATATTCAAAACTTTGGTTCATTGCTGCAGAGTTATTCACTTAAAAAAATTATAGAAGGGTTAGGACATGATGTGTCTTTTATCCCCATTGAACCGAATGAAGACGATAATTCTTTAATGATAGGAGCTGCAGAAGATTATTTAATTGAAAGTGGATCACGAGATTTTTGGTCGAGGGTAAGAAGAGTTGATAAATATTTCATTAATCGCCTTCATATTAAAAAATTACAAGCTGTCCAAAATGTTAAGTTTAATGATTTTAGAACAGAATGGTTAAAAATCAAGGCATATGACAAGGAAAAACAGTATGATTTATGTGTTATCGGTAGTGATGAGGTATTTAACTGCAATATTAAATCTACATGGGGGTTCACAAGCCAATTATTTGGGAATGTTCATCAGGCAGATAAAGTTATAACATATGCAGCTTCATGTGGATCAACGTTGGTTGATAATGTTTCAAAACTAGTAAGAGAGAGGATAGAAGAAGCATTTGAACGTATTTCAGTTTTTTCTGTGCGTGATGAGAATACAAAAAAATTTGTTTATAAAATATCTGGTCGTGAACCGATTGTTCATTTAGACCCTGTTGTTATAGGTAATTTTGATGAGGAGATAGGAAAATGCCAAATTCCTGATTACATGCCTGAATATTACTGTGTAGTGTATTCTTACTATAATCGTTTCAATAATGAGCAAGATATTGTAAAAATAAAAAGATTCTGCAAAGAACGAAACCTTGATATTATTTCTCTGGGTGCGCCTCAGATGTGGATTAAAAAACATGTGGTATGTGATCCATTTCAAATGTTAAAAGTGTTCCAATATGCTGATTTTGTTATTACAGATACATTCCATGGAACCATATTTGCAGTTAAATATACAAAGAGGTTTGCTATAATTCTTAGAGAAAGTAATCGCTGTAAATTGATGGATCTTATCAATCGTTTACATATCAGATCGCATTTGATAGAAAATATGAAGCAATTGAAGGAAGTGTATCTAGTAGAGAATAATTTTGATTATATCCACAGGATTGAACAGGAAGAATATAGAAGAACTCTTGATTACTTGGATGATTTTATAAAGTAGTATCAGTTACATATTAAACAGAAAAAATGACATCATAAGGTGAAGGGGGGAGAAGGTAAATGGCATACCAAAGAAAGAAATATCTGATAAAAAATACAGCTTTATTTGCATTGGGAAATTTTAGTACTAAAGTTATAAGCTTCTTTTTTGTGCCGATTTATACCAATATTCTCACTGCAAGTGAATATGGAACTGTTGATTTAATATTTACAGTTGGGACAGTACTTGCTCCTTTATTAACATTTAATATCTGTGAATCAGTAATGCGATTTGCCCTTGATAAAGATGCAGAGCAAAAAAAAATAATGAGTACGGGAATTTGCGCTCTGTTTTTTGCAACAATCGCAGGAGTTGTCTTATTTCCCTTAGCAGGAGTATTCAAAAACATTAATGAATACACAAAATACTTATATTTATATATAATATCGTTTTCTTATAGCCAGATGTTTCTTTGCTATTTGCGTGGACGGGAAATGTTATTAAAATATTCAATAGGAAATATCATTCATGCATTAAATATTGTAGCGTTTAACATCCTTTTTCTGGTTGTTTGGCAAAAAGGGATTAAGGGCTATTTAACAGCATATATAATCGCTAACTTTATTACAACGGTATATGCATTTATTGCAGGACATGTAGTAGATGTTCTAAGGGATTTTAAGATTGATATCAAATTAAGCAAACAAATGATGAAATATGCAGTTGTTTTAATTCCGAATTCTTTTATGTGGTGGATTATGAATTCGTCAGATCGTTTAATGGTTACAGCTATTACAGGAACTGCGGTAAATGGAGTATATGCAGTTGCTTATAAAGTTCCGACTTTATTGTCTACACTAACCCAAGTTTTTAATCAGGCATGGTCCTATTCTGCTATACATGAAGAAGGAGGTGAAGATGAGGAAAAATATAGTAACGAAATGTATAATAGATTAGTTGCTATTGTATCTATCTGTGCTTCTGGATTGATGATGATTATGAAGATATTTCTAAAGTACTATGTTGGAGCAGAATATTATGAAGCATGGCGATATACACCTGTACTTATAATCGGATTTGTATTTTCAACACTTGGATCTTTTGTGGCTACATCATATACAGTGCATAAAGATAGTATGGGATACTTAGTTTCAGGTACTGCAGGAGCTATCATTAATCTTATATTAAATATAATACTAATACCATGTATGGGTGCAATGGGGGCCGCAATAGCTACAGCATTTAGTTACTTTGTAGTATATATTTTTCGTATTAATAATACGAAAAAATATATAAAAATTAATGTTCTGCAAAAACAACATCTGATAGGGTATTTTATTTTATTTATTGAAGTACTAACCATGTTTATTAAAAATCCTATTGGACAAGTAATTTTGGCTATTGAATTTTTACTTGTTTTTATTATGTATAGAGTATTTTTTATGGATTGTATCAAGCAAGTTAAATATTTGCGTTTCCCTAAGAGATAAAAGTTATTCATGGGTATAGGAGTAGAGTCTTATTTGATTTTGCTGTTTTAAGGAATACAGGGAAAAGAATATATATTTTTATTTTCGAAGATAATTATAGTTAAGATGTAATTTGGTTTTCTCCTAGAGATATGATGTAAAGTCCATTATGGTGAGATGCCTCTGAATGAAAGTGTAATCATATTGATTCTTAATGAATGATAGATATAAGGCATTGTACAATCGTTGCTGATTCAAATGAAGATGAAAAGACTGAATTTATTTATTGAGACAGTCTTTATATTTTATAAAGTGTTAGTGAAAGTTAAGTATAAATGATGAAGGAGAAAAGATGTGAATATAAATAGAAAAGAAAATCCGGTTTTATCATTTATCGTTCCTATTTATGGTGTTGAAAGATATATACGTAGGTGTGTACAGTCCATTATGCAACAAAATTATAGAAACATAGAAATTATTTTGGTGGATGATGGTTCTCCGGATTCCTGTGGGAAGATAATTGATGAATTATCTTTAACAGATGACCGAATTACTGTAATTCATCAGGATAATTCTGGTGTTTCGGTAGCACGAAATCAAGGGCTCTTAATTGCAACAGGAGAATATGTTCTGTTTGTTGATGGGGATGATTATATTGAGAAAGACTATGCAGAATATTTTATAGGTTTAATAAATACAAATGATGTAGATATGGGGATTAGCATAAATAATTATACTGTTGATTCTGACTTACAAGTTGAGAAAGATAACATTTGTATTATGAAAGAAACAGATATTATAGAATTAATCTATTTTGAAACTATAAATGTTGCTGTTTGGAACAAGATATATAAGATGAGTATACTTAAAGAAAATAATATCTATTTTCATAGTGACATTTGGTATGGTGAAGGTATGCTTTTTAATATTGAATATTTACAGTGTGTTGATAGGGTTGCAGTAGGCGAAAGGAAGATTTATCACCAGATATATAACCCAAACAGTGCAATGAGAAAATTTAATTTAGATAGTAATTTCTGTGGTTTACGATCCCTTGAAGTTCAAAAGAGTATATGGAAAAAGGTAACCCCAGAGATTGAAATGGCATGGAAATACCATTATAGGAGTTTTTCGGAAAGCATTATTTGTGGTTTGGTTGCGACGAATGCAGTGGAAAAGCATCAAGATGTATATAAAAGTTGCATATCTAATATGAAAAAAGATATGCTGCTGCCATGGAAAGTTAATATACCAATAGGTCGTAAACTTAGGTTGACTTTGTTTTCAATTATTCCACATGTTATTGCACTTCATAGAAAGCAGAAAGCAATTCATGCAGCTGAACTTCAGAATAAGCAGTTGTCATAATTTGAAATAAATGTATTATAATAGGAATCAGCATATTTAAACTTGAAAGTGACATAGGTGTATATTACTTCATTTATAGGAATATTAGCTTGAGAAGAGTAAACTAAGTTAAAACTGTGATATTGATACAAATAAGAAGGCTCATACTATGAACTTGATTAAGAGTATTTCCGTTTTGGTAAAACGAGGTGCATTTACATATCAACAGGAAAAAGGTTGGCGCATCTGATTTTGTTACCAGGATTCTTTAGACAGAGCGTCTGACTTTCTACCTAATATTCTAAATTTATTTTTAAATTTGTTATTCTTCCGTTGATATGAACTCCCAAAAAGGCTATACTTAAATTGAAAACTATATTCTAAGGAGGGGATACTTTATGAGTGAAAGACAACTTGATATTGCTGATATGCAGTGCTGGGTATTCCGTATGGCTCAGTCCAAGTGGAAAATGTCCTCATCCGAATGCACCGAGTTGTTTAAAAAATACGATATTCTTGGTTTTATTTCCGAATGTTATGATATTCTTCACTTGAACAGCTACGCATGTGTGCTTAATGACGTTGAAACCCTTTTGAAGAATCGGGGGGTTAAAGTATGATTGAACTATATGATGGCATGCTGCTATACCACGGAAGCTATATAGACATTCCTGAGATTGACCTGAACCGTTGCTTCGGAGGTCTCGATTTCGGTCGAGGTTTTTACCTCACATCTTCCTACGAACAAGCATATAATTATGTCCAGCTTTCTGTTAGAAAAGCAATCCGTATCGGCAGTGTTCCCGAAGATTTCAATCCAAATGATGGAAAGATTTCTGTCTATAAGTTTCACTATGATCCAAACATCCTTGCATACTGCTTTCAAGGAGCAAGTATTGAATGGCTTCACTTCGTAGCTGCAAACCGAAAGAAGGACCTGTTTCCGCAGCTTTTGAAGAAATACAGCACTATCGATATCATCGGTGGGAAAATTGCCGATGACCAAACAGCCCGCACTTTGCAGCGATATATCAGCGGAGTAGACTTTGGTATTCCTGGCACACCTGAAGCAGATAAAACCACAATAGAGAAATTACTGCCCAACCGTCTCAAAGACCAGTTCTGCTTCCGAACCCAGGATGCCATCAATCATCTCGAATTTTTAAGGAGTGAACTCTATGGAGATATCAAACTATAATTTTACAGATTCTCAAAAAGAAAGCTGCGCCGTCAATATGATGCGCGATACTGTCGAAGAACTCTCAATACGCGAAGGTATTTCATACGAGGAGGCGCTGCTTCGTTTTACCAGTTCCCGCGTATATGAAGCCTTATTCGACTTTGAGACTGGTATCTGGAAGGAGAGCCCTGATTATCTGCTCAATCTTTACGATTACTGCAATTCAAACAAAACTGCTTAAATCGGTCCTGCCCGGTACACGCTGAGCAGGATTTTTTTCATCTCCACTTACTGTTCATGTTTATTTAAAAGGGAATAGTGAACATCAAATTTCTATACCCCCTCCTCACCGTAAAAAATACCTCGGATAAGCCTCCTTCGCCATAAAACTCATATCCAACACCTGTTCCAAATGAACCGTAAGCGCCTTCTGCGCCCCCAGCAGATCATGCTGTCCAATTGCATCCAGTATTGCCTGATGCTGCTGGACCAGTGACGGCATCTTATGGGCAAATGGAATCTCAAAATTCTTCCATCTTTTCACCTGAAGCATAGGTTCTTCGATCACCTTCAATATGGTTTGTTTTTTCAACCCCTTCAATATCAGCTCATGAAATTCATCATCCAGGCTGGAAAACTCAGATTCATACTTATCGTGATCGATAAAGGCCTTTTGCTTCACCATATTGGCCTCCATCTGCTTAATGATCTGTTTCAGCATCTTTTTATCCAGATATTCAAACAACCCGAATATTGCCTCTTTCTCCACGCAGGTTCTAAGAAGCATCAGATCCCCAATATAATCCGTATCCAGATAGCTGACAAATGTCCCCCGCTGGGGGTAAACCGCGGCCAGATTCAGCTGTACCAGACGGCTGATGACAGCCCGTATGGTGGAACGGGTACAGGAATATTCGGAACAGAGCTGGTGTTCGCTGATTTTCTGTCCCGGTTTTAAATCCAGATCCAGGATTCTGTATTTTATATTCTGAAATATTTCTTCAACAGGTATGGGTGGACCTTCCTTAGGCATATATTCCATTAATTATTCCCTCATTTCCAAATAAAATAATAAGTGCGCTAAATCAAATAATAAATTTGCAGGATCAAATAATAAATGCGCAAAAGAGCAGGTTTGAATATTTATTCCTATGATCTTTCTGCCCTGTCTTGCAGCGTGTCTGGTTCCGGTACAAAAGTGACAGAGGGCAAAACAGCCATTATTGGAACCAGAATTATATAGAGTTCGTTATTGGGACAGGGCGCGTTGCATTGTAACATTGAAAGCTATTAATATACATAGAAGTATACAATAGATTCTTACAGAAAGCCAGACATAGAAAGTCAAACACACTCTAGAAAGCCAACCTCATCCATACAAAATTATAAGCCAATAAGCCATAATATTCGGTAAAAAACGACAAAAACAACCCGATTTTCCAATTTCCATTGTTGAAAAAAATTTAACAATATGGTATTCTAAAGATATAAAACTTGTCGACAAGTAAACAAGATCAGGAGGAATATTTCATGGGAGAGGAAGTCAAAAAACCACGCCGCCCAATCGACCCGAATTCAGCCAAATATAAACTGAATCAGATCGTGGCAAAACAAAAACAGGATGTATGGGATGCAAAAGAACGAGGGGAGAAGATTGGCTGGTGTGCCAGCAACTTTCCGGTAGAGATTATTGAAACATTGGGATTGTATGTCTGTTATCCCGAGAACCACGGCGCTGTAGTTGGTGCAAAGGGAGGCGGAGAGCGGCTGTGCTCCAGCGCGGAAGGACAGGGCTATTCCAACGATCTCTGTGCCTATGCCAGAATCAATTTCGGATATCTGAAAGAGAAATCAGCCCCGGAAGAAGAGATGCCCATGCCGGATTATGTGCTCTGCTGCAATAATATCTGCGATTGTATGTTTAAATGGTATGAAAATCTGGCGAGAGAGTGCAATATCCCGCTGTTTTTCCTGGATATCCCCTTTAATCAGGATTACGAAGTTTCAGAAGCGACCAGGGATTATGTAAAAGGCCAGTGGTGGGATCTGGTTGCCGAGCTGGAAGAATTTTTAGGTAAAAAATGGGACGAAGAAAAGTTCAAAGAAGCCATGTACAACAGCAAACGTTCCAGCCAGGCTTGGCTTGAAGCCTGCTATTGCGCGGAACACCAGCCGTCGCCGTTCAATGGATTTGACCTGATGAACCATATGGCAGTAGCTACGGTTGCCAGAGGAAAAAAGGAAGCCTATGAGGCATTTGAGCTTTTGATTTCCGAATATAAGAAAAATATTGCCGAAGGAACCAGTACATACCGTGTGGAAGAGAAATACCGGATCATGTTTGAAGGAATCGCCTGCTGGCCATATTTAAGAGCCACATCTTCTGCCTTGAAGGAGAGAGGAATCAATATGGTTTCCACAATTTATGCTCCTGCATTTGCATTTATTTATGATGACTTTGACGGTTTGATCGATGCATACTGCACCACGCCGAACGGAGTGTGCCTGGAACATTCCAGAGATCTCAGGGCAGATCTTTGCAAGAAAACTCATACAGAAGGACTTTTAGTCCACACCAACCGTTCCTGTAAAGCATGGAGCGGCAGCAATTATGAGATGACCCGCCAGGTAGGCGAGCTCTGCGGCATTCCGGTGGTGGCATTTGACGGAGATCAGGCGGATCCCCGCAACTTTTCAGAGGCCCAGTATGTGACCCGAGTTCAGGGCCTTCAGGAACTGATGGATGAAAACAAGAAGATGAAAGAGGAGGACAGATAGTGATGGCAGATAAAAAGGAGTTATTCTCACGTTTTCATGAAATTGCTGTTTCTCCTAAAAAGCAGATGGAGAAATATCAGGAGCAGGGCAGAAAGATTGTCCTCTGCGTTCCCGGATATACGCCCGATGAAATCATACACTCCATGGGAATGGTTCCTATGGGCACATGGGGAGCCGACCTTCAGCTAAAAGAAGCAAAACGTTATTTTCCTGCATTTATCTGCAGCATTCTGCAGTCTGTGCTGGAACTTGGTATAACCGGTGAATACGAGGGAGCCTGTGCGATTGTGATCCCTCATTTATGCGATTCCCTGAGAAGTATCGGTCAGAACTGGAAAGTGGCTGTGCCGTCCATACCGTTTATTCAGATGAATTATCCTCAGAACCGTAAAATAGAAGCTGGAAAGAAGTTTACGAAAGCCGGATACCAGCGAGTGATCTCAGACTTGGAAAATGCCTCCGGCCTGACCTTTTCTGACGAGGAACTTGCAAAATCCAATGATATTTACAATGAGCATAATGCGGTTATGCGTGAGTTTGAAGAGCTGGCAAAAACCCGCAGCATGACAGCCCAGGAACGGAACGACGTATTTAAAAGCGCATTTTTTATGCTGAAAGAAGAACACACGGCGCTGGTTCGTGAATTAAATGAAGTTTTAAGAGCAGAACCTGATGATACCTCTCATAAAATCAGGATCGTCACATCCGGCATTTTAGCGGACAGTCCGGCGCTTTTAAAAATCCTGGATGATAATAATATGAAGATTGTGGCCGATGATGTGCTCCATGAGTCCAGGCAATACAGAACAGATATAAAACCGGCGGAAACTGCACTAGACGGACTTGTTAATAAATTCTCTGAGATGGATAACTGTTCGCTGCTGTATAACCGTTATAAAGGCCATGTAGATTATGTGGTTAATCTGGTTAAAGAGAATCAGGCGGCAGGACTTTTGATGATTATGACAAAGTTCTGTGATCCGGAAGAATTTGACTATGTATTCGTAAAGAAATTATGCGATGAGCAGGGAATTTCCATGATTTCAGTGGAAGTTGACCGGCAGATGGTTCATTATGAACAGGCAGCCACGATGATTGAGAGCTGGAAAGAGATGATGATGTAAAACCTTTCCATATATAATAGCTATCAGCGAAAGAATTCCATTTTCCCGCGCCTGAAACCGGCAGAACGGCGATACGCCCTATTCCGGTTTCAGGCGCGGCTTTTTGTTCACGATGCCTTTCAAACATACCCCAATCCGCAAGCCGGCAGTGAGAAAATTTAATCAGTAACAGGCGCAGTAATTTTATATAGATAGTTTTCATCAATGCTGGGCTTTTTCCTGATCCTGCTGTAAAATAGAGATAAAGAGATCGGAGGGAAAGCATGTCTTCTTTAATCATATTGCGCGGAAATTCGGGAAGCGGAAAATCGAGTGTGGCAAAAGCGCTTCAAAGGAAGCTCGGAAGAAATACTCTTATGATTCCACAGGATATAGTCAGACGGGAAATGCTGTGGGTACGGGATGGGAAAGATACGGCGGCCCTGCCTTTATTGATTGAACTATTGAATTATGGAAATACCCATTGCGAATATGTCATTCTCGAAGGGATCTTCAATGCTGCCTGGTACAAACCTCTGTTTGAATCGGCAATCGAATTTTATGAAAACAGGATATTTGCTTATTATTATGACATACCGTTTGAGGAAACATTAAAACGGCACGAAACCAAAGATAAGAGATTTGAATTTGGAGAGGTGGAAATGCGCAGTTGGTGGAAGGAAAAAGACTTGATCGGCATAATACCTGAGACCATATTTAAAGAGGATATATCTTTAGAAGGTGCTGTTGATATTATATTGCATGATGTTTTAAAATGAGCATATCATTGTTCATATAGGTCAACCTTATTTATGTATATATTTTCCACTCAATCTGTAAAGCATGGTATAATGAGGGGAGTATTTTGCAATGAATTTTAGGAACGAAATTGAATGGAGAATAATAACATGCTTAAAAAGCTTCTTCTACTTGCCGCTGTAATCGGATGGATGATGGCCATATTTTCATTTTCAGCTGAACCCGCCGATGAATCCACACAGATGAGCCACGAGACAGGAAAAATAGTAGCGCGGATCCTCAACAGAGATTTCAGTGACTGGAGTTTGGAGAGCCAGACCAGTTATGTGGAGCGCATCGATTTTGCGGTGAGAAAGTCCGCTCATGCATTGGAATATGCATTGCTGGGCCTGCTTTTGTTTTTGGCCGCTTTTGAATGGTCTGATTATTTAAAAAAATGCGGCTGGCTTGGGAAACACCTTGGGCTTATGGCCTGGCTGGCAGGAATCTGTTATGCCGCCAGCGACGAACTGCACCAGTATTTTGTGCCTGGGAGGAGCTGCCAGTTTACGGATGTTTTGCTGGATAGCGCTGGAGTTTTGGCCGGAATCGTTATGTGCGTTATTTTGATTAAATATGCATCTGCGCGCTTGTATTACATGATCGGTTTTGTAATTCTGACGGCAGTAGAGGTCTATATAGCAGTCTGTGTCCATGACCAGTTTATACGGCCATATATAGGAGATGTGCTGGTTGTGGCTGTGCTCTATTTCTTTATCAGAATGATAATACCTGATGGGATAAGACATCTGCCGTTATATTTGTTTTTATTTGCGGCAGCGGTGGAAGTGGGGCAGTATTTTGACCTGGTATCCATGATGGGATTAGGGGACAGCAGAATCGCCAGAATTATCCTGGGTTCCACATTTGACTGGAAAGATATCGCCTGTTATGGAACAGGATGTATCATTCTTTTCGGATGGGAGCGGTGGAAATATAAAAGGCATGATTAGGTTGCTATTTTTTCTGAAAGTTATTACAATAATTAATAACAGGTGGAGAAGGAGGGAACAGGATGAACAAAGGAAAAAAGTATGGATTTTCAGCGGTGCTGGCAGCAGCTTTGATCGTTTCAGCAGCGATGCCGGTATGGGCGGAAAAGGAGGAAAGGACTCCGGTCGGCGAGGTTTATCTTTCGTTTGATTCCGACATCGAGGCAGGGGAAAGCGGAGGCAGCGTGGATGTCAATGTGGAATCAGGTCCATGTGAAGTGGATAGTGTGGAGATTGTCGGTGAAAAGGAAGTGTGGTCCGGAGGGGACGAGCCTAAGATCAAGGTTTATTTAAGCGCTGAGAATGGCTACTATTTCGCAAAAACCGGGAAAAATATGTTCGGTTTGATCGGTGAAGAAGCCAAATACGTGAGTGCCCACACCAAAAATGACAAAGAAACACTGGTTTTGACCGTAAAGCTGGATGAACTGGAAGCGGGAGATATCTTTGTCAGCGGTTTAACCTGGGATGCCGTTGTCGGCCATGCCAGTTGGGAACCAGCGGATGGAGCGAAGAAATACCGTGTCAGACTGGTACGGGGAAATACAAGCCTTGGCTCAATCTATACCACGACAGAAACCAGCTATGATCTGTCCGGCCTGATTGACCGGGAAGGCGTTTATTATTTCAAGGTTCAGGCTGTGGACGGAGGAAATAATGCCGGTGACTGGATCGAATCGCCCAGTCTTTACATAAAGAAGGAAACGATACCGGAAATTAAAGAAAACAGCGTTACAGTCAAACAATCTGCATCATCAGGTCCAGGAACCGGTAAGTGGGTTCAGGATGAAAACGGATGGTGGTATCAGAATTCCGATAAAAGTTATCCCGTAAACTGCTGGCAGAAGATCAACAATGAATGGTATTCTTTTGATCAACGAGGATATATGCAGACCGGATGGGTGTGCTGGAATGATAAATGGTACTACTGTGATCTGGAAAGCGGAGCTATGTGGGCTGGAAAAAAGACACCTGATGGACATACCGTTGGAAATGATGGAGCGAGGGTGGATTGAGGTAAAGGGATATTTTTGTTGAGAAAGTAACGCCGTGAATTCAGGGATCGGGGGCGGGGCGTCGGACCAGGCGGGTGTGATTTGGCTTCTCGCCGGACGGGGCTCCTGGTTTGCGGGAGGCCGGAACACGGTTCACGGTT
>JAGZXV010000328.1 GCA_018378255.1 Clostridiaceae bacterium
GGCTTTCATCACCAACGGATTCCGCCTGGCCCGTCCGCTCCCAACCATCCAGTCCGTCCCTCCGCCCCGCTTTCCTGCTGGTTTTCTCTGGCTCAAGTAATTAAAAACAATTTTGTAATTTATAAGAAAATTTAACGTCGAACGTCAAGGCATTTTCGAAAATGCCTTGACGTTTTACTGTTAATCCCCAGGTCATTTACATTAAATCTCCATGTCACGATCTGCATTAAAAGTCCAATATCCCATCAGTCAAACGATCTTTTGTCTTTTTTTACACCCTATCCCCCCATTTTTTTTATCCTTAGTACAGCCAGTACACAGCAGTGAATAAGGGGAAGGTGGCGCGGATGGTCTTGCCAATAATTTAAATAAAAGATTTTTGCTCTATAATATTCTTATGTGTATGATATGAGGAGACACGTTAAATACCAGATCCTATGTAAAACGTTCCAGCACCTTCAACAGCTGAACCCGGGTTTTTACCCCGACTTTGCGGTAGATATTGTGAATGTGTTTCCTTAGGGTGGAGTCACTGATGCACAATCCGCCGCAGATATCTTCGCTGGTTTTCCCATAATAGATCAGCTGTGAAATTTCTGTTTCCCTTTTGGTCAGATCATAATTCTTTGAAAATGAAGTGATCGGTTCGGTAAATGCGGACGGAAGGGAGTTTTTGGGCGTCACATGGGTGGTCAAAAGGTAGTAAAGCTTCAATTCAAAATGGATTTTCATCACATCCATAATATACATCTCTTTTTCCGTAAAATCTCCCGCCGTCTTGGATTTCCATAATACAATAGCGCCTAAGGGGCAGTCGTCATGAATCAAAGTGGTATAAAGCCCGTAATGCAGATTTTGAGGGGCAAGGATATCCTGATAAATCGGGGTTTTCGTCCAATCGGTTTCTATGCTGATATCGGAATGGCGGAATACATTGCTCCATGGGGTGTACATATAGTCCGACCATTTTGCAGAATAATTGCCTTCCACATATTTGCTTTCATCAAAAAAGGATCCTGGAGGACTGATGGAATAAGGGCAGGTCATGCGTATCTGACCTTGTTTATTCTCTGCCTGAAAAACAATCCCTTTTGTATAAGGAATCATGGTTTTAATTTGTTTTAGACTGATCTCTGCGAATTCCTCATAGGTGCTGCATTGATTGATTCGGTAGATCAACTGGGACAGGAAGGACCATTCACAGTTTAACAGGGATTGAGGCATATTAAATACTCCTTTTACGTTTCTAATGTGTTACATATTTATCAGATCGTTATCTATAAGTATAACACAGTCTGACAGCTCAGGCAAATCATGAATTTCTGGATCGATTATATCATAAAACTAGAACAAGATATTTGTAAAATAGAAATAATATTCTAAGAATTCCGCATATCTTCACATTTCTGCCAGATAAGATCATTGGCTTTTTCAATTCCTCCACAGCCCGCAAATTGTTATAATTATATCATAAATAAGGAGGTATAAAAGGGATGTTAAGTGAAAAAGCAAAAGAACAGTTTGCCAGACTAAAACTGGATTACGCGCCGGTTGCTTTGAAGTACTGTGCCGTAAAACCTGAGGGGGTAGAGCATTATGACGGCCATTTCGCCTTTTGCGAATATGTGCGGGAAGCTCAGAAGAGGAAGGGGAAATTTTATATCAGCAAGGAAAATGACGCCTGCTATGGAAAGGTGTCCTTAGGTATGATTGAAAAACCACCAGTGACGGCAAGCGGCCAGGCAGGCCTTGATTTTGGCATGTACCGGACAGCGGCGGCCTGCAGGAAACTGTATCAGGAACTGCCGGTTATCGTTCCCGGTACGGTAAATTATGTCGTATTTTCACCGCTGGATGAGTGCGATTTTGACCCGGATTTGATTATTTGCATCGCTGATGTCGAGAAAGCGGATATTCTGATGCGGGCCACCAGCTATATTACCGGTGATTTCTGGGAATCCAAATCGTCTCCTGTGATGAGCTGTGCATGGATGTATGCCTATCCGGTAATATCCGGAAAAGTGAATCATATCACCACAGGCTTTTATCATGGGCTGAAGAGAAGGAAAGCTTATCTGCCAGGCCTGAGGATGATCGCTATCCCATATCAGAAAATCGAAGAGGTGGTACTGTCATTGGAGGAAATGGACTGGACCGCCATTGCATTCAGAGAGGATGAAGACAGCAAGGCGGAGTTAAAGCGCAGAATGGACAGCTGGCAGGAGATGGCAAAAGAACTGAACAGCACAGTGGATCTGAAATAAGGGGGTATTTTTATGGGAAATGCAAAAGAAAATAAGAAGATCATAGACCCATCCAGCCGGGATTACGATTTTAGCGATATCCAACCGGATGAGAGGTTTGTACAAATCATGAAAGAGTATTGGGTTGTAATCGGAGTGTTCATCGTTCACTGTGCCCTGTTGATTATCAATCTGTATACACTCGGTGCAGATCCGTCTAAGTATACCTATGTATTAGGGCTGCCGCTCTGGCTGTTTTTGGAACTCTGCGAATTTGTGGTCATGATCATCACCTGCTTTTTTATCATAGATCACGTGTTTATGGATATGGATGTGACACCGAGAGGCAAGCTCATTAAAAAAGAGAAAAAGTAATTCATACAGGGGGAAAAATATATGGATCTTGGTATTTCAAGCGGAGCGCGGTCCGTTATTATCATTGTTTTTACGTTATATACGGCACTTTTATTTTTCTACAGCCTTTATTCCAGGAAATCGATGAAATCAACCGCAGTGGATAAATATGTAAATGAATATTATACTGGCGGGCGCGGGATGGGAATGCTCATGATTGCCATGATGGTATCGGCCGGAGTGGCCGGAGCCGGAGTTTTCCTGGGAGTGCCCGGTTATATCTATTCTCTGGGCAGCGTATGGATGCTTTGCTGTTTTTGGAGTACGACCATGAATTTCATGGTACTGGGACAGGTTGGTAAGAAGACGGGAATTGTGGCCCGCAGAATCGATGCCCAATCTTTCGTCAGCCTGCTGATGCACCGGTATAATTATAATAAAGTGTTTGGATTTCTGGCATCAGTGGTGCTTCTGATATTCCTGGGCGGTTTTGCCGTTTCCACCATTGTAGGAG
>JAGZXV010000050.1 GCA_018378255.1 Clostridiaceae bacterium
TGGTGTGGATTGAAATCGCCACGGCTAAGACCCTGAATGCTTACGGCCTTGGTCACCACCTTTGCGGTGGTGTGGATTGAAATTTTACAACTCCCATGCCGTATCCTCCCGTTATTGTCACCACCTTTGCGGTGGTGTGGATTGAAATCTTTTGCTGCCCTAACCTCCATCGCGGCCCTGACACGTCACCACCTTTGCGGTGGTGTGGATTGAAATCGTATAAGATACCATTGATATTTCCCGCTCCTGGGTCACCACCTTTGCGGTGGTGTGGATTGAAATTTACCTCATATGCAAAAATCCGTAGATTATTACGTCACCACCTTTGCGGTGGTGTGGATTGAAATTCGTCAAGGATTAGATAATTTATTAAAAAAGCAGGTCACCACCTTTGCGGTGGTGTGGATTGAAATCAGGATATCGCTGGTTTATTATTGGTAATTAAGGTCACCACCTTTGCGGTGGTGTGGATTGAAATACGCCACTATCTGAATACCTGGAAAGAAGTCTGGTCACCACCTTTGCGGTGGTGTGGATTGAAATCCCATACTAACTGCGATTGCACCAGCATTGAATACGTCACCACCTTTGCGGTGGTGTGGATTGAAATTCTGCACCTTGTTTCGATCTTCCATTTCCATGATCGTCACCACCTTTGCGGTGGTGTGGATTGAAATGCTTAATGCTGTGGTCGACGGACAAGTTCAGGCTTGTCACCACCTTTGCGGTGGTGTGGATTGAAATAATATGCCCTCACTGTCTGAAATCAATATTACCTGTCACCACCTTTGCGGTGGTGTGGATTGAAATCCGGTGTGTCTGGTGTTCAGGCACCGTCAGATGGGTCACCACCTTTGCGGTGGTGTGGATTGAAATTCAGGGACATAATCCGATACACCACGCAAATTAAGTCACCACCTTTGCGGTGGTGTGGATTGAAATACCATCGGCTAGTAAGCTTTGCGCAGTTGCTAAATGTCACCACCTTTGCGGTGGTGTGGATTGAAATTCCAATCTAAAAAGGCCCGGGGATCTCCCAGGCCCGTCACCACCTTTGCGGTGGTGTGGATTGAAATTCCAATAACCCAAGTGGGCCGCAGTTCCGCGATGTCACCACCTTTGCGGTGGTGTGGATTGAAATAGTTTTGCATTTGCCATTGTGGATCCGGTTGCAAGTCACCACCTTTGCGGTGGTGTGGATTGAAATACAGATATGGCAAGATTCTGTATTGCCTGGTTTTGGTCACCACCTTTGCGGTGGTGTGGATTGAAATATTATATCATTGTATCACGGTGTAAGTCAATTATGGTCACCACCTTTGCGGTGGTGTGGATTGAAATTGTATCGGTCATTCTTTGCTCTCTCCTTTCCTTGTCACCACCTTTGCGGTGGTGTGGATTGAAATAAAAAGGTGCTCAAACAGTTAAAACCCCATTAGGTCACCACCTTTGCGGTGGTGTGGATTGAAATAACTGCTACAGGCATTGTATTTGAAACTATTGATAGTCACCACCTTTGCGGTGGTGTGGATTGAAATTGTTTTTCCACCAGCCGGCACAGATAACCCAATTAGTCACCACCTTTGCGGTGGTGTGGATTGAAATTGTTTTTATTGGGGGTAATCGTTTTATGCTTTTGGGTCACCACCTTTGCGGTGGTGTGGATTGAAATTCCACGTAATGGCGATTCATCTCGTCATACAATTGTCACCACCTTTGCGGTGGTGTGGATTGAAACTTGTCCTGATATTTATTGTAGTCGCTTAGAATATGTCACCACCTTTGCAGTGGTGTGGAGTGAAATTATACAATGTATTATAATAAAAAGGTATATACAGTCACACCCTTGCAGTTATGTAAATTAAAATTAATGATGTATTTTTGTTGCCCCCCCAATTTTCCATCACAGTCTACCCCAAACGTTTGAGTAAAAAATGAACAAATTTGTTTTTGCCTGTGATAGAATAAAATTAATGAAAATATAGTGCCAAAACCGGGAGGTTATCAGATGAATGTTAGAATTAGTATGGAAAAAACCAGATCATTTATCAACCAGGAAACATTAAAGGAGAACATAAAAAAGGGCTCTGAAATTATAAACCACTTTTATGAGAATGAGGATCTGGAAAAGGTTTTAGGCTGGCTTCATACAGAGACCGCGGCAGTCCAGTTAGAGCAGATCAAGGAAAAAGCAAAAGAAGTCCGTGAAAATGCGGATATATTTGTGATTGTAGGAGTTGGAGGTTCCAATCAGGCAGCCAGGGCAATGATCGAGGCCTTAACAGATCGGAAGGGACCGGAGGTTATATACCTTGGTAACAGTCTATCTCCTCATTACATATCGCAGATGATGAAACGTTTGGAAGGCAAAAGCGTGTATATCAATGTGATTGCGAAGAATTTTGAAACTTTAGAACCCGGAAGCCATTTTAGGATTCTGCGCCAGGTTATGAACGGCATATATTCAAAGGAAGAGGCTGCAAAACGTGTGATTTTGACGGGAACAACCGGTTCCAGATTGGAAGAAATCGCAAGGGAAAATGGATATACGTTTTTTCAGTTTCCGGTTGCGATTGGTGGCAGATATTCTGCCTTTTCCCCTGTAGGACTGTTTCCAATTGCGGTGGCAGGTCTTGACGTGGATGACTTTTTAAATGGGGTTAAAGTTGCTGAAATGATGTGCATAAACCAGCCGGATCAGAATCCTGCGGTAGAATACGCAGCGGTTAGAAATCTTTTGTATCAGCAGGGATATGATATTGAAATGCTGGTTTCCTTTGAGCCGCAGTTTGCATTTTTTAATAAATGGTGGATTCAACTGTTTGGTGAAAGTGAAGGAAAAGAGAAAAAGGGTATTTTTCCATCAGGAGCTATTTATTCAGAGGATCTTCATTCCATGGGACAGTATATGCAGGATGGAAGGCGGAATTTGATTGAGACATTTTTGACAGTAGAAGATCCTAAGGCCAGTGTGATTATTGAATCAGACCGAACATTTGGCGACAGGTTCGATTATCTGGACGGCATGGATTTTAAAGAAATCAACCGTGCGGCGGAAAAAGCCACCATCGATGCACATGCGGCGGGAGGAGTGCCCTGTATTCAGTTTTTAATTGATCAGATTACGGAAGAAACTTTTGGGGAACTTTATTATACCTTTATGATGTCCTGCGCGGTTTCTGGAAAGCTGATGGGAGTAAATCCATTTGACCAGGAAGGTGTGGAAGAGTATAAGAGAAGTATGTTTAAGGCATTGGGTAAGAATTAAGGGCTGTGTATTTCCGGCATTATAAAAAATAAGATTTTATGGGACGAGTATAAAAAGCAAAGAGTTGTTTAATTAATGCCATATTTGATATTTTACGTGGAATCCAAAATGGAGATTTTACATAGGTGACGTGGGGATTAACATTAAAACGTGAAGGCTTTTTCGAAAAAGCCTTCACGTTTGATGTAAAAAAATAGAGATGATATGAAATAAAAATTCCCGAAAAAAGTATTTTCCTGGTTGTAAAATGCATTTCTTTAACAGAGCAGCAAATACCAGCTGGAAAGGCATCTTTGATTTGGCACCCTCCGCCGTTCCGGTCCCTTCCCAGCTTTTGGCCCTGACCCTGCCTCACCTACGCTTTCCAGCGTACTTTCGCCAATTTAATTCCCATAAACTCATTTCCTTTTTACAGGAATCCAAATCTCACTCCTATAATCTGACGCAGAGGTATCGCCGTCTGAGTACCACTCTACGTTCGCATCCATTGCGATATCATAATCCTGATTGTTCGGCAGCCATTCATGGAATATCTTCGTGTTAACCGACTGCAGGGCTCCCGGCAAAGGCCCGGTGCAGCTGAATTTCAACCATTCCATATCCGGAAACTCATACAGAATTAAGCCTTTTGGGACGGTTTTTCCTTGGTAAGCCCCTGCGATCAGGTACCGGAACGATCCAGCTTTACTGGGGCTGTCGATGCAAATACCATATTCTCCGATATGATTGTCGCTGATTGCCTGTTGTATTTCTGCTTTGTTTTCCTGAATGAACAGTGGTTTCATATACGTTTTGCAAAATTCATTCCAAAATTCCGGAATCTCCTGATAAGAAGTTTGATAAGAAATTTCCCGCTCTAATCCGATCACCTTAAATCCTTTAACAGTTTCTGTTACATAGTCCATGTCGTGTCCTCCTTGAATTGATATTATAATTTTTAGAGGAAGGAAGGGTCTTATTTTCTCTGAATGGTTTTGAACCTTCATTGGAGAAATGCCATGGAACCGGCTGAATGCTTTTGTGAAGCTTTCAGGCGTATCATAACCATATTTGTAGGCTAAATCAATGATTTTTCCATTGCCGGAAGCCGCATCAAGTGCCGCAAGGTACAATCTTCTGTTTCTGATATATTCGGCGACACTATAACCTGTCATGATTTTAAACCCTTTCTGAAAATAAAAGGATGACATGTGTATTTCGTCTGCAATCGTTTCAGAAGAGATGTCGTCTAAAAGATGATTTTCTATATACCTGACCGCTTTCTGTAAATCGTTTGTCCAGTCCATTTTTCCTTACCTCCTGATGCAATTATAATGTCCGGGAAAAAAAGATTCCTGTCATTTTCTGCATAAATTTGTCCCTATGTAACACAATGATTTCCGGTTCTGTTTTATTGTAGCAGAAGTGAACTAAAAATTGGTTTTAATTTTTTTCCATTACCTGTGAGGACGGCAGTCAGTATGGTTAAAACGGGAAGCAGCAGATTATAAAATATCGCCGGTTCCAGACAGTTCCTCCCATCATTGGCGGATATAGGACGCCATCTCACCGCATGTAGTAATCCACATGCCCCTCTCTTTCATGGTTTCCAGAATTTTATCGAACATAAAGATGCGTCCCGGGGATCCAATGGTCTGGGGATCGAATTTGATCACATAACAGCAGCCCAGATCACAGGCGGCTTCTAATTCGCAGAGCCAGTTCTCCAGCACATCATCGTAAATGGCAATGCGGGATTCTCCTGGCGTGAAGTGGGGACCGAACGCAAAGTAGGGAAAATCCTGAAGTTCCCAGTGAAACGGTATTTCCACAATAGAGCCATTTCCATCATTGGAGTTTAAAAAATATGGGAGGTCATGGTCATGAAAAGAGCTGTCATATAGATATCCATGGTCAATTAAAATCTGTGGCGTCTCCTTCGTACATCCGCCTTCCGGCAGCCGGAATCCCCTGGGCAGGCACCCGGTTACGGCTTCAATGGCCCGGTCTGCCGCATCTATGGCTTTGATCTGCTGATCTGGGGTGAGGAGCCCGAAATCCTCATGGGCGTATCCGTGAGCCGCGATTTCATGGCCGGAAGAGGCAATCTGTTTTGTCATCTCGGGATAACGCTTCATGATCTGTCCTGGAATAAAATAAGTGCAGGGAATCCCCTTTCTTGAAGTCAGATCCAGAAGGCGGTCCACTGCCCTTAACGGTCCATAGTTTCCATAGGTTTCTGTACGGTACGCGGGTTCACGGTCTCCGTTATAGATGGAATCCCCATCCACATGGATGGTAAATAAAACGGCACATTTGGCCTGATTGGGCCAGCGAATCGGTGTTTCTTTCATGAATATCCCCCATTTTATATGTATTTGAGGCATGTTTTTTCGCCTGTGGTTCTCATTTCAAAGAGCGTTTTAAATTGCTTTTTGTAAGCGTTACGTCTCACTCCAGTCTAACATGTATGGAAAAGCGGTGTCGAATTAGAATTTGCTTTACTTTTTATAAGCAGAAATTTATACCCTCAAACAGGGCTGATTGAGAGGCCATTGCTCTTCCATCAATGAAAAAATGAGATCATTGATGGAAGAGCAATGGCCGTTCCAAACCGTAAATAAAATTAAATCAATGGAATTTAAAGAAGGACCCTTTTGCCGTATGTTCTTTTACCAATCCGATAAAATAATCCATGGCTTCCGTAACATAAAAATCTTTCCGGTAAATGGCGCACAGTGTCGCTTTTGAATTATCGCGTTTGAGACGGAAAAATGCGCCGTAATGGTGGGAAAATGCCACATAATCCTGTAAAAGGGCAAACCCTAACCCGGCCTGAACCAGGTTAAATACCGCCGCCTCTTCAGTGAGAAGAATGGTATTCTTTGGCTGGAAATGATAAGGGCTGTAAGTGGCTTCATCCCAGCTGCGGTGACGGTCCAGCACAATGGTTTTAATAAAAGGTTCATCCTGGAAATCATCCAGATCCACAGGCGGGCGGAGCCGCCAGTCAGGTTCCTTTTCGGCAGCCTTAGCGATGGGATGGGAAGGCGGTGCGGCCAACAGGCAGTAATAATCGAATAATGGAATATAGGTGAGGGACTGCCGGACATCGCTGGGCACGTCCGCTTTATCCATGACAAAAGCCAGATCCAGATTACCGGCTGAAACCATGCTTTCGAATCCTTCATGGGATCTGGTGTTTATGGTCAGCTGGATATTCGGATACTTTTTTTGAAAGTCCGGAAGTATGATGGAAAGAAACATGGGGGCCCTTCCGCTGGATATGCCGATGGAGATCCGGCCTGTTTTTGACTCCCTGGCGTCGTCCAATGCGCGCTGGAGGGAATTCTCCAAAAATTTCTGTTTCTGGAACGTTTCCAGAATCAGTTCGCCGGTATAGGTGGGGATCAGTTTCCCTCCTTTATATTCAAAAATCTTGGTATGATAGGTTTTTTCCAAAGAGGTGATCAGCTGGCTTAAAGCAGGCTGTGATACATAAAGTTCTTTGGCCGCATTTGTAATGGACTGTGTTTCCGCTATTTTAAGCAGATAATCCATTTTGCGCTCATTTAACATAAAAACTCCCCCTGACTGTGTTGTAAGAATCAAATGATCGAGAAACAGATGTCCCCTCCTGCATACAGATGCCGGCCCGAGACTTCAGAATACATTGATTGTACCATAATAAAATAAGAAAATGCAATGACGGCCATAAAAGCCGGGTATTAGAAAATGATGAATGAAAAATAAGAAAATGCTTATGGAACCTATAAAATGCCGTAAAATAAAGCTTTTTTACCAGCTATAAGAAAATGCTTATGGAAAAATAATGAGGTAACTATTTGTCAGAGCCGTTTTATTTTCCTATAATGGGAGCATAGAAACAAACATTCTATCATTTGTTTTTTCGGCCGGGAAAACAATCAAGAACGACAAAGGAGAAATGAGTATGACGTTAGAATTATTTGGGGCGATTTTAGGTGTAACCGTATTTATATTGATTTTGATGTTCCGTCTGCCCAACTGGCTGACTTTTGTAGCAGTGGCTCCAATTGTAGTATTTTGCAGAAGCATGACGACAAAAGAGGTCTATGCGGTATTTTCCAGTTCAGGCCTTCAGCTCATGTACATAATTTGTATCTTCATGGGTCTGATGACAGCTACCGGACTGGACAGCATTATAGGAAACACGGTGGTCACGGCCGCCAATAAAGTAACCCATGGAGATGACAGTAAAACGGAAATCATGATTCTGCTGGTGCTGTTTGTATTTGGCAATATCTTTTCATTCTTCCTTGCCAACAACCATGTTGCCATGGCCTTAGTTCCAGTTATTTACGGTATTGCGAAAAAGACGAAGCTGAGCTATTCAAAAATGTGTTTATTTGTAATTTTCTCCACCACAATCGGCGGCGCATGTACGCTGGTCGGAACCACGTCCAACGTATATGCCAACACAGCGCTTTTAGACAACGGATTGAAAGGTCTGGGCATGTTTGATTTTGCATGGGTCGGCGTTCCGGTTATGATTTTAGGAGGTATTTATTTAATCCTGTGCAATAAAATGTGCCCTTCCTATGAGGAAGAAGTTCCAGGAAGCGCTGCGGTGTTAATGGAAGCCAAAGATACGGCAACTCCTGAAATGAAGAGAAAACAGATGTTTGTCTGCATCGGTTTTGCCGCATTTTTAGTTGGGCTGGCAATGGACAGCATTGCGGACCTTCCGGGATTCAGCCCGTATTTCTTCGGATATTTTATCATCACCGTTTTATACTTTTTAAAAGTAGCGAAATCAAAGCAATTTTTTACCAGTATCAGTTCCCAGTTAGTTTTGTTCTGTGCAGGTATTAACCTGGCAATCGCTATTATCAAAGTCACTCCATTGGGGGATGTATTCAGCGCATTTTTCATCAACGCCATTGGCGGAAGCACCAACCTGTATGTGATCACCGCAATTTTGTGGGTGGGAACGGTTGTGATGACACAGTTTATGAACAATATGGCTTGTGCAGGCGTTTTGGCTCCGGTAGCCATCGGTCTGGCCGAACATTTGGGCGCTGATCCGAGAGCCATGGTCATGGCAATTGCAATGGCGGCCACCAGTTCTTATCTGACCCCTATGGCGTCGGGAACCAACCAGTTAATCATGCCGTTTACCAATTTAAAGTTCCAGGATTTCGCAAAATACGGCTGGCCGCTGTTAATCATTAACTTTGCATGCTGTATGCTGATTCTGCCCATCGTTTTCCCATTTTTCTAAAAGTGCCGGCATATCATTTGAAAAGCGGGAAGGCCAGTTCGCGGAGGCTTCTGATTGAGGAAGGCCACTGAATGTGGCAAAATGAGAAGAAAGGATATTGAAATATGAGATTGAAGGAGATTTATATAAAAGCGGCGGACCCCTTTGAGAGGGGGCGCCAGCATGGTGCGCAGGTGAAAGAAGAGATTAAAAAAGTCTGCAGGGGATACCAAAAATCCTTTGAACGCAAAGGTTATACCTGGGAAGAGGCCCAGGATATGGCCATGGAATATGTGCCCTATCTGGAAAAGGAGATGCCGGAACTCATGGAGGAGGCAAAAGGAATCGCTCAGGGAGCGGAAATCAGCCTGTCCATTGTCATGGTGCTGAATACCCGGTATGAACTTTTGAAATTTAAAAAGGGCGTTGACAATCATGAACATAATGAGTGCACCTGTTTTGCGGTGACGCCGGAGGCTACCAGGGATAAAGAAACGATTGGAGGGCAGAACTGGGATAATGCCCCGTTTATCGGAGAAAATCTGTATATTCTTCATATAGATGAAGAAAATGGGACAAAAATCGTAGGTCTTTGTGAGCCGGCCCAGCTGATCCGGAGCGGTATGAACAGCCATGGGATTTCCATTAACTGCAGCACCCTTTTATCCACCAAAGATGTGCGGGGAGTTGCAATTCCCACCAATTTTATGCGCCGCCGGATATTGCAGAGCCGGACCTTTATAGAGGCATGCGGTGTGGTTGAAAAGTTGAAGCCCTGTGTATCCATTAACTATGTGATCGCGTCGGCTTCCGGTGAGGCTGTGGTTTATGAAACCACCCCGGTTGAGAACTTTACCATTTACCCGTCCAGAGGAATAGTGACCCAGGGAAATGATATTCAGGCAGATCCGACTATTGACCGTTTCATTCCTGCTGATAAAGCCCATTCCCATCATTTCAGAGGGCAGCGGCTGAATTATCTGCTTCAGAAAAAGGCGGGACAGATTACGCAAGAAGATATTATGGAACGTTTAAAGGATCATTATGGATATCCGGCCGCTGTCTGCAATCATGCGGGGGATCAGAGCCTGCAAACGATTGCCTCCATGCTGTATTGCCTGAATAGGGGATACGCGTGGATTGCGTGGGGGAATCCATGTGAAAATGAATATGAAAAATATGAATTATAACAGTTTGTTTTGCTGGCAGTAGGTTCTCTTTCTGACGGCTTCAGATGAAGAGATGAACATTGTGAAAGGGTTGGATATGGGCGGCGATGCCGTTTTTCAATTGGAAGCCAATGGACTCACTGTGCTGCCGTTTCAGGGGCAGGCATATAAAAATGGGGTGTGTTTTTATAGATATGGCCGTCCGTATGCCTGGCGGATGCCAGCGCGCGGATCTATATTTAAACACACTCCGGCTGAAATTTTCTCTCCATTAATCAGTAAACCAATAGTTGCCCCCATCCTTTGAACGCTCCATGAATCCGTACATGATGAGATACCGCATTTAAGGCCATATAATCTTCGTAAATTGGTTTCTGGCTGACTAAATAGGCATCGATGATCTGCGCTTCGGAGGTTTGATATTATATCTAAATAAGTTATAACGGACATTCTATGGTTTTCATCATTTCAGTGAAGCCTTCATGCTCATAAAAATGTATTCCGTCTTTATTTTGAGGAAATACTTGTGTGCGAATAAAATCCGCCCCATGTGTTTTTCCATATGTTTTACTGGCATCGATGAGTTCAGCGCCGATCCCACGGCGGCGTTCAGATTCAGCGACGTCCATATCCTGAATATAAACGCAGGTTTGCGGCTTTAAACAACTGACGTTCTTTTGTGTAAGTATGATGACATGGATGAACCCGATTACCTGTCCATTTTTTTCAGCAACCAGGATATCTTGGTTTTCCTTTTCAAATATATTTTCAAAAAAGTCATCACCTCTTACGCTTAATACAAAATGTTCTGGTTGAAAACGGACAGCGTCTTTTTCTAATTCCTGATATAATATTTTTAGCGCCGATATATCTCTTTTTTCTGCAATTCTAACTATCATTAATTTTCCCTTCCCCGCTTTATATTCCCCTCATAAGGAGAGACAATTTCTCTGGCATGCAATATAAAAACATTATACAGGGAAACTGTCTTTTTTTCAATTATTGCGAATCACAAGTTATTATTAACGATTGTCTGGAAAAATTACTGTCGGGACACAGCAGAATAAAAAGATTTTACTATAAGAGGGAATTATATTCTAAAGAATTTCTTGTATCGGGCGGATCTTCCTCGTATATCTTTTTGATCTGCGCTACCAGATCTTCGCCCTCGGGCCCAAGAATGAGATGTTCTCTATAGCCTAAAACTGTGTAGCGGTAACTGGGAGGATTAAATGCACAGAATACCATTGGAGGACTGCTTGGAATACAGAAGTCAGGCAGAAAAGAGAGGGCCATATCTTCGCATACCATCTGGCAGGTGGCCTGCGTGCTGTTGATCTCATAAACTACAGTGGGATTGATATCGGAACGCTTTAACACTCGGTTAATGATCTGGCGGTTAACGGTGTCCTTAGGCGGCATGACGAAATTTTCGTCCTTAAACAGAGTTAAGTCCACAACCGGCGGGTTTTTATAGTCCCTGGAAGCGAGATGGGCGAGGGGATGGCCGGGAGACATGACCAGCAGCATCCGTTCCTTTTTTAAAAGGTCAAAGTTCATATTGTCTGGAAGATGATCCCGGGTGAGGATTGCCAGATCCAGTTTTTCAGCGGCCAGAAGTTTTACCATCTGTTCCGAACGCCCTTCTGTTATATCAATCTGGGGAGAACCCGAATGTTTAATTGCCAGATAAACTTTTGTAAAAAGTCCCACTGCCTTTTGGGAGGCGATCCCGATTCTAAGCCGTTGTGTGGCTGAGATTTCTTCCAGCTGCTTATACAAATTGTTTTTCATCTGAATAACTTTGCGGGCTGTATCCACATAGAGCTCGCCCGCTGGAGTTAATGTTAAATAGTTTTTATGACGTATAAAAAGTTTGCATCCCAATTCCGATTCCAGCCGGTTGAGATATAAGCTCAAAGTGGGCTGGGAAATATATAGCTGTTCTGCAGCACGCGTCAGATTTTGTTGGTTGGCTATTTCAACAATATACTGCAGGTGTTTAATATTCATATGTGAAATCCCCCTTTCAGAAAGATGAGTAAAGTTTATCTAACATGATACTACGCATTAAATAGTATGTACAATAGTCTTTTAATTATAGCTTTTTTTAATAGTTATGATAAACATTATGTAGTGTAGTTATCACACAATGTGTTGTAAGATATAGATAAAATAAAAACGAAATATTAGAATAAAGCATACAAAAAGCACAAATACGCTGTGGGGTTTTCAGCGTTTTTGTATAAAGCCGATGTAAAAGGCGCAAAAAAACATACGAGGAGGAAACGAAATGAAAAAGATGCTTACAACAATTTTGGCACTGTCAATAACTGCAGGTTTATGCGGTTGTGGTTCGTCCGGAACAAGTGCAGCTAAGAGCCAGGCACAAACTGCAGCGGGCACAGCGGCTCAGACAGAGAGCGCGGTTCAGGAGACATCAGCAGGGGGAGAATCAGCAAAGGAAACAGCAGCGGGAGAGGCATCAGCAGATAGTAAAGCAGAAAATGGGGCGGCGGCAGACAGTGTGATCGTCACGGAAGGAATCGACTTTAAAGTGGGAATTATGTGCAGTTCTGTATCTCAGAGCGAAGAGGCATACCGTTCGGCGGAAAATCTTCAAAAGAAATATGGGGAAGATGTAATTGTTATAGATACGTTCCCTGATAAGGCGGTTGCCGAACAGGAAACCACAGTGTCTAAGTCACTGGCCATGGCGGCTGATCCTAAAATGAAGGTTATCGTGTTCAATCAGGCTGAGGCGGGTACTATTGCAGCGATCAATAAAGTGAAGGAAAAACGTCCTGATATTTACTGTATTACATGTAATATGAATGAAGATGCGGATGAAGTGGCCGCAGTCGCGGATCTTTTAATTACCAAGGATCATAACGGGCTTGGACGCCAGGTGGCAGAGCGGACTATCGAACTGGGAGCGAAACATTTTGTTCATTATTCGTTTCCGCGTCATATGTCAAACCAGGTGGTTGCTCTTAGAAGTGAACTCATGAAAAAGATCTGTGAAGAAAACGGAGTTGAATTTCATATGGTAACAGCCCCTGATCCTCAGAGCGATGCAGGTGTGGCCGGAGCCCAGCAGTTCGTATTGGAGGATATTCCGAGAAAGGTGAAAGAGCTGGGAGAAGATACCGTGTTCTTTACCACCAACATATCCATGAATGAACCGTTAATTAAAGCTGTAATGGAGCAGCATGCAATGTTTGCCTGCCAATCCGACCCATCGCCTTTTAATGCATTTCCGGCTGCTTTAGGGATTAATATTCCGGAAGATAAGATGAGCGATTCCGATTTTATGCTGGCTCAGATTGAGGACAAAGTGAAAGAATCGGGCATGTCGGGCAGGATTTCTACCTGGAGACGTTCCAGTATTGATATGTATATGCAGGGAATGGTGGCATACGGAATTTCTCATACCCTCGGCCTCACCAATGATTCAGAAGGCGAGGTAGATATGGAATATCTTCGTAAAATCTATACGGAGATTGGCGGAGAAGGAACAGAGGTCAACTATTTTATCAATGGCGAAAACCATGAATACCATCATTTTGTGACATTGCTGGGAAGTTTATATAGGTTCTAAATTATGGGAGAGCGCTTCATTTCGGAGCAGTCCGGATTTGAAAGCGCTCTCTGTAAATTTCTTTATGAGGATTGGAGGCTGGCATGTGAGCTCAATGAAGGAAGAAACATATACACTGCGGATGCAGAATATTGGAAAAGAATATTATGGAAATAAAGTATTGAAAGGGATTAATCTGTCGCTGATGCCCGGAGAGGTGCTTGCACTGGTAGGAGAAAATGGGGCCGGTAAGTCAACTCTGATGAATATTCTGTTTGGAATGCCGGTCATTCATTCTACCGGGGGTTTTTCCGGAAAAGTCTACTTTGAAGGAAGAGAGACCCATATCAAGTCGCCGTATCAGGCTATGGAACTTGGAATCGGCATGGTGCACCAGGAATTTATGCTGCTCCCCAGCTTTACGATTACAGAAAATATAAAGTTAAACCGAGAATATACAAAGCCGAATCCGGTAAGCCGCCTCTGTGGGAAAAAGATGGAGATTCTGGACTATAAAAAGATGACTGCGGATGCCAAAATGGATTTGGAAAAGGTAGGCATGACTGTTTCAGAAAGCGAACTGGTGGAAGGCCTTCCTGTAGGGTTCATGCAGTTTGTTGAGATTGCCAGAGAAATCGATAAGAAAGATATTAAGATGATAGTATTTGATGAACCCACCGCAGTATTGACGGAAACGGAATCCCAAAAGCTTTTGGAAACCATTAAGAATATATCGGAAGATGGAGTTTCCGTAATTTTCATCAGCCATAAGCTGGATGAGGTGATTCAGGCCGCCGATACGATTATGGTGATGCGTGACGGGGAACATGTGGCGACTGTGGATAAGAAAGAAACCGACGTGATGAAACTGGCAGAACTGATGGTGGGACGTGGAATTGATGCGGGCCAGATTGCACAGAAACGCGATTTTTCAAAAGCTCCTACCGTGATGTCTATCAAAAACCTGAAAGTCAGAATGCCCGGAGAAGGAGTAAAGGATGTATCCATAGAGGTGAAAAAAGGAGAAATTCTTGGATTCGGCGGTTTGGCTGGGCAGGGAAAAATAGGAATCTCCAATGGCATTTTAGGGTTATATCCCACTGAAGGGGAGGTTACATATGAGGGACAGAAAATAAAGCTGAATCAGCCTCTGGATTCCCTGAAGCGAAAAATCGCTTTCGTTTCGGAAGACAGAAAAGAGGTAGGATTACTTCTCACGGAATCCATAGAAGACAATATTACCATTGCAGCAACCAGGGTTAATAAAAAATATTTGAAAAAGTATGGTTTTTTCACCCAGATCGACAAAAAAGCCCAAAGGACACAGGCGGAATCTATGATTAAAGAACTTCAGATCAAATGCACCAGTCCGAAACAGCCCGTAGGCGCATTGAGCGGGGGCAATCAGCAAAAAGTCTGCGTAGCCCGGGCGCTTACCCTCGAACCGGATATTCTGTTCGTATCGGAACCGACAAGAGGAATTGATATCGGTGCAAAACAGGTGCTTCTGGATTATCTGAAAAAACTGAATCAGGAGAAACACATGACAATTGTGGTCACTTCAAGCGAATTGAAAGAATTGCGTTCTATCTGCGACAGAATTGCCATCATTACCAATGGAAAGGTGGAAGGGATTCTTCCTCCGGATGCGTCGGACGTGGATTTCGGCCTGATGATGTCAGGGCAGTACAATAAAGTTTATGGTAAGGGGGCAAGTCATGAGTGATAAATTAAAAAAGGCGGCGGTTTCTTTCGGGCTTCCCAGAATCATCATATTATCTTTTTTGCTGGTCCTCGTCATCCTTCTTCCTGTTTTGGGACTACAGATCGACATGCTGGCGGATCAGGCGCTCACTAGGATCGGTATGAACGGTATTCTTGTTTTAGCCATGGTTCCGGCTATAGAATCAGGAGTTAAGATGAATTTTGCCCTGCCCCTTGGAATTGTCTGCGGCCTTTTAGGCGGGGCGCTGAGCCTGGAATTTGGAATTAATGGCGCCGGTGGCTTCATCACGGCTATTGTGATTGCGGTTCCTCTGGCAGTTTTTGTCGGATACCTGTACGGGAAAGTGCTCAACCGGATCAAAGGGTCGGAAATGATGATCGCAACTTATGTAGGCTTCTCTGCTGTTTCTCTGATGTGCATTGGATGGCTGGTGCTTCCGGTTAAGAATCCTGAAATCCGCTGGCCCCAAGGTCACGGCCTGAGAACTATGACTGTTTTATCAGGAAAATATGAAAAGATTCTGGACAATTTTTTAGCCATCAGGATTACGGAAGAATTGTCTATACCAACCGGCCTTTTCCTGTTCTTCTTTCTGGCCTGCCTGCTGGTATGGCTGTTTTGCAGAAGCCATCTGGGGATCATGATGAAGGCAGGAGGCGCTAACCCTTCTTTTGCGAGAGCAACGGGGATTGATGTGGACCGCACCAGGATTTTGGGCATGATTCTGTCCACTGTTCTGGGGGCCGTGGGGATTATTGTATATGCTCAGAGTTATGGGTTTTACCAATATTACAATGCGCCTCTTATGATGGCGTTTTCGGCAGTGGCATCCGTTTTAATCGGCGGTGCCAGCGGTTCTCATGCCACAATTTTCCACGCGGTATTAGGCGTAGTGATGTTCCAGGCGATTTTGACTTTTACGCTGCCGATTGCCAATGTGATCGTGCCGGATGGTAACTTGTCTGAAATCGTGAGAATTATCGTGAGCAATGGAATTATTCTCTACGCATTGACAAAGGCAGGTGGTAATCGATGAATAAGAATAAAATAAAAGAGTGGACTGCCAATAACGTGGTCACCATATTTTTCCTGATCATGTGTGTGATTGCATTTGCAGCATCGAAACAGCCGCTCAGTTTTCTGGTTTCCGAGCTGTTTGCAAGGCTGCTGCGCAACTCCTTAATGGTATTGTCGTTGATCATTCCGGTTCTGGCCGGAGTTGGATTGAATTTTGGTATCGTATTGGGGGCAATGGCCGCACAGGCGGGATTGGTATTTGTAACCTACTGGAAGATTCAGGGCCTGGCAGCTCTCGGAGCGGCTGCGCTGATCAGCACCCCGCTGGCGATTGTGTTCGGATTTTTGTTAGGAAAGCTTTTTAATAAAACAAAAGGCCAGGAAATGATCACCGGTATGATTGCGGGATATTTTGCCAACGGAATCTATCAGTTTTTCTTTCTGGTCCTGGTGGGTACACTGATCCCCGTCAATAATCCGGATCTTATTCTGGTAACTGGCATCGGGGTGAAGGATACAATCGCACTGGAAGAATCGGTGCGGGGTTCCCTTGATAATGTATGGAAGGTGTCTTTGGATAAGGCAATCATATTCTTTTATGGGGCATCGGTGCTGTATGTGCTGTATGGCATTTGGAAGGCCCGCCGGTTGAAAGCTGAGGGTAAGGAGAAGCAGGCGCGGCAGCTTTTTCTGGTTAAAATGTTTTGTTTTCTAATAGCTACAGCATTATTTGTGCTGTGTAACGTCAATGAGACATTGAGATTCGCAGCGGCTTTCTGCGATATTCCTATGATACCGTTTTTTATCATGATAATCATCTGCATTTTTATGCAGTTTATCATTAAAACAAAGCTGGGGCAGGATTTCCGGGCCATTGGAAACAACATGAGGGTGGCGGATTCTGCGGGAATTAATGTGAACAGGACTAGGATTATCGCGATTATGATCTCTACGGTACTGGCCGCATGGGGGCAGTTGATTTTCCTTCAGAATATGGGGAATTTCACCACATATTCCAGTCATGAACAGGTGGGTACATTTTCTGTTGCCGCAATTTTAGTCGGCGGGGCATCTGTTAAGAAAGCAACCATTAAACAGGCAATTATCGGTATCCTTCTGTTCCATACACTGTTTATTGTTTCACCTATGGCAGGCAAGAATCTTTTTAATGATGCGGTATACGGCGAATATTTCCGTACATTTATTTCTTACGGCGTCATTGCGGCGGCGTTAGTGCTCCATGTATCCAGCCGGTCAAAACAAAAGAAAAAGCTGGAAGAAGAGAATATTTTAATGGAATAGCAGGAGGAAGAACATGATAGACGTAAAAAAAGAAGCTGAGGAAATATACGGGCAGGTTGTGGCCTGGCGGCGTGATTTCCATCAATATCCGGAACTGGGAAATCAGGAGCAGCGGACATCTAAAATTGTAGCGGATCACTTGCGGGAACTGGGGCTTAAAGTGCGTGACCATGTGGGAAGTTATGGAGTGGTTGGGGTATTAAAAGGTAAAAAACCAGGAAAAGTAATCGCGGTCAGGGCGGATATGGACGCTCTTCCCATAACGGAAGCCACAGGCTTTTCTTTTTCCTCTCAAAATGAAGGGGTGATGCATGCCTGCGGCCATGATGGAAATACAGCAATGCTGATGGGCACTGCTTCTATCCTGGCAAAACATAGGGACAAACTGAAAGGGACAGTTAAATTCATCTTTCAGCCTGCCGAAGAAGGCGGACACGGGGCAGCAAAAATGGTGGCGGATGGAGCGCTTTTAAATCCACGCCCAGATGCGGTGATAGCAACCCATCTATTCTTCTGGGATGCCGGAACGATTAAGATACGGAAAGGGGCCGCTTTTTTGGCATCGGATTCATTTACCATTGAAGTACATGGGAGCGGGGGACATGGGTGTAAGCCCAACGAAAGTACGGATACGCTTTTAGCGGCCTGCCAGATTGTAAATGCGCTCCAGATGATTGTATCGCGAAGAGTCAGTCCTCAGGATGTGGCTACGGTTTCCATAGGTGTCATAAACAGCGGCACTAAGGAGAATATAATACCAGGCTATGCGGAAATAAGGGGGACAGTCAGAACCTTGAAACCGGTTGTCCAGGATTTGGTGATAAAAAGCATGAAAGAGATCTGTGACGGGATCTGTACGGCCATGGGGACTACTTATCATCTTGATTATATTAAAGAATGCAAGCCGGTCTACAATGATCCGGAGCTTATGGACGTGATCCAAAGAGGGTGTGCAAAAGTACTGGATGAAACAAAACTCAGCGAGGCAGAGCTTTCAAGGCCTGGATCTGAGGATTTTGGCGAGTTTCTGGAAGATGGCATTCCGGGCGGGTATTTCTGGCTGGGCGGCGCTTATCCGGGAAGGGAACCGTCAAAGAACCATCAGCCTACCTATGACTGGGATGAGACTACGATGAAAACAGGAGTGATGGGAGAGGTGGCTGCGGTGTTGGAATTTTTGGATTGTTGGGAATAGAGGAAAGAAACGGATAGATAGAGGCATAAACCATGCATGATTCGGCAGATGCTGCTGGAACATACATCGTTTATGCCTTTTTAAGTCTTCTATATCAGGCAAAAAACTTTTTGAAGATCGTTAAGGTTTTCTTTGATATTCCATACGGTACATTTGATTTGGGCCATATTAAATATAATATATGTCTTTTATCATCTTTAACCGGAATACTTATCAAATCAGGATAATCTTTTGTGATGGATTCACCTAAGTAAGCCACACCATAATTGCGGCGCAGGAGGTGAAGCAGTGTAGCCATCTGGTCACATCTCTGTTTATAGTGCAATTCTGTGCCCAAAGCTTTATATTCCTTTTTTAAAGCTTCTGTTTTCCCGTCATCTCCTTTATATCCCAGCAAAGGCAGATGGATAACCTGCTCATAAGTAAGAAAAGGTTCTTTGGCTAATGGATGGCTGGTTGACATAGATATCATCTTTTGGGGAGAAACGGTGAGTTCTAAATAATAAAACCTGTCATCCGGTACATTATCAAGCGGAATGATAATAGCATCCAGCTCTTTTTTTAACAGCATGTCTATCAGAACTGTGCGTGTATTATTTGTCACCTCAAACTCCAGGTCAGGGGCCTCTTTTTTTAATGCAATGCTTAAATCGGGCCAGTGGCTGATACAGACATAAACCGTCATTCCAAGTTGAATTGGGCGGTAAGGTTTTGAATATCTATTCATGTCGGAAATTGTATGATCAACTTCCTTCAGAATTTTGTCGGCATGGTTTAAAAGGCAATGCCCGGCTTCGTTAAGAGTTAGACCTTTTGGGGTTCTGGTAAAAAGCGATACATTTAATTCGCTCTCCAATGCTTTTATCGAAGCGGAAACTGTAGATTGCGAAACATTAAGCTGCTGTGACGCTTTCAAAGTACTGCCTGAGTTATGAACTTCTTTAAAATACTGAAGCTGCAGCAATGTCATGATAAGCCCCCTGATATATAATAAGTTGTTAACAAAAAATAGAAATGGCAACGGAAATATTGATTAATATTATAGCATGGCTTAAAACGATTATCAATAATACCGATAACCATATGAAAATTATATGTTTTACGCCTGTAAGTTAATGTGCGAAAATATAAATACAAAACAACAGTATTTGACAGAAGATAGTCAAAATAGTGCGCACATTTGATTGATCGGAAAGAAGAGAAATGGTGTTGTTCTTGCAATCAAAATTTGATTTAAGAGAGGAATATACAATGTTCTATAAAAGTTTATCTTTTAGACCCTATAACGTGGGTGGATGCTTTGAATTTAAACTTCCAAATGATAAAACCGTATTAATAGATCCTTACTTTCCGGAAGATGGAAAAGGCATTGGAAAGGATAAGGAAGTGGTAAAAGCATGTGATTATATCTTGCTCAGCCATACCCATTTTGACCATGATATGCATGTGGGTTATTTTGTAGAGAAATTCAATCCGAAGGTATTCACACAAGCGTCTGCAGCAGAGGCTGTTATGATATTCCACGATATACCAATAGACAATATTATTCCGGTCCATCATGGACAGACATTTGAATTGGACGGGTTTACGGTACAGGCATTTATGACAAAGCATGCGACTTTTGGACCGAGAAAGTACGACCCGGATCACGATCCCACTTTTAAACGTACCGGAATAAAAGGCCATAAACGAGTTGATATGTACGGAGATATTGAGTGCGTAAATTATCTGATTACATTAGAAAATGGATTTACCACAGCAATTGTCAGCGGAACGGATTTCTCAAAAGAGATTCAAAAACTTTGTACACAGCACCATATTGATCTTTTATTCAGGCAGTTTGGCATACGAACGGAAAAAGGGATAGTAGGGGACAGCCAGATTCCACCGGAAGAGTTTGCAGATGTAATCGCCAGGTATCATGCACAGGTAAGCGTACCGTTTCATTTTGAAAATGCACTGAAAAAATGGGGAGAAGAAAAAATGGCGGATTATCTCAATTCAGTCAATGCGGCCCTCAGAAAAAAGAAACAGTGCAGTGTGATTATAATGCCGGAGGCGTATGCCTGGTATCATGCAGGAATAGATATTTCAATGTAATTCTGGGGAAAATACGGGGGAATACAATATGAATCAAATGATAATCGTGTTTATAATATTCATTATTTTTATGATACTCTGCATGAGCGGAAAGGTGACGATTGCTACTGCTGCAATGTTCTGCGCGGTTGGTTTATTTGTAACAGGTATCCTGGATTTTAAAGAAGCCTTTGCCGGCCTGACCAATAGCTCTGTCGTCATGATGGCGTCCATGTTCATTGTAGCTGCCGGATTAAGCAAAACCAGCTTTCTGGATAAAATTAGTTTAAATATTATAAAACCGGGTGCTAGTGATACAAAAATTATGGCTGGCTTGTCAATTATGGTCATAATTTTAGGGTCTTTTGTTAACGGAGTCGCCACCTGTACTATAATGGTTCCTCTGGTGTAGTCCATATGCAGAGAACATAAAAGACCGGTCAGTAAATTCATCCAGCCTGTGTGCGCTCTGAGCATTGTGTGGGCCGGGCTGCTTCCGCTGGGGGGAAATGCAGGCGCGTATTTAGGTACAAATGCCATTATCGAGAATCTGGGCGGTATCGGTACGATGACTTATTTCTCCACAATGATTGCGAAATTGCCTATTGCGCTGGTTTTGACATTGTTTGCGATTTTCTGGGGACATAAAATTACGCCGGATAACGGGCTGGTTAAAGAGGTTGATGCATCGGCTGTGGAAAAAGCTAAAAAATTCCAGAAGGGTTCCGAGCTGCCGCCGGAAAAGGAAAAACTGGCCATACTGCTTTTCGCTGCAACAATTATAGGAATTGTATGCTGTGCGCTGACAAAAAACGATGTGACAAAACCGGCCTGTTTAGGGGCGCTGATTACTGTAATGCTTGGCATTGTAAAACCAAAAGAAGTTCCCGGAAAGATACAGCTCCCCATTCTGCTGATATTTGTCGGATCACTGCCGTTATCTACGGCTCTGGCGAAGACGGGAGGCGATGTGGTTATCGCTGACTTATTGAAAAATTTATTAGGCGGAACAACAAATCCATATGTGATATTAGGTGTTATCTATCTGTTCTGTGGAATTCTGACCCAGTTTATGTCCAATTCTGCGGTAGGAAGTTCGTTTAAGACATTGGCTATTTTATTGGCAGTTCAATGTGGTTACGATGCGCGTGCCTGTTTTTTAGCAAATCAACTGGGATCCAACTGTGCGTTTGTTACCCCGATGGCTTCTCCCACCCAGACGATTTCTTTTGGAGAAGGTAATTATACGATGAAACAATTTGTGAAGGCAGGGCTGCCTTACTGGATCATTTATTTTGTAGGATTTATCATTTGGGTCCCTCTTGTATTTCCATGTTAAGAGGACGAAAAGGAGAGTGTAGCTATTATGGAAAAAGCGGTTGTAGTGGATAAAGATTACGGAAGTGTGTCGGAAGAGGAGCTGCAGACAATCGGATCAGCTTACGCGAAGGCCGGTATAGAATTAGTCAGCCTGCAATTATCCACAGAGGAAGAGATCGTTGAGTGCTGTTGGGACGCAACTGCAATATTAGGAACAGGAAATCCGCCAATAACTAGGGCTGTAATGGAGGCGCTTCCAAAACTGAAGTTCATACAGAGGTTTGGAATTGGCGTTAATTCAATTGACCTGAAGGCGGCCGCGGATTTAAATAAAATAGTCCTGAATCTGCCTGGCTTCTGTATAAAAGAGCTGGCGGATATGGCGGCTGCTATGATTTTGTCCCTTTTGCGTAATACCGTGTATTATGACAGGGAGATCCGTAAAGGAAACTGGCCAAAATGCCAGTATTTCCTGCCGGGAGATGTTCGGGAAATGGTATTGGGATTATATGGATTTGGAGGTGCGGCTAAATGCCTGTATGAGATACTCCATAAAGGATTTGGTACTAAAATTATAGCATATGATCCATATATAACGCAGGAGGCAGCAGCTTCTTTTAACGTTCAGTTCGTTTCTTTTGAACAGCTACTGGAACAAAGCGATATCATTTCACTTCATGCGCCTCTGACACCGGAGACGAAACATTGCTTCAATAAAGAAGCGTTCCGTAAAATGAAGAATACGTCAATGATTATTAACACTGCCCGCGGAGGGCTGATCAATCAGGAAGATTTGATTTGGGCATTAAATACAGGTGAAATCAGATATGCAGGTTTAGATACTTTTGAACAGGAACCTTTAGAAGAGGACAGCATGCTGAGGAAGATGGATTCTGTGATATTGAGCCCTCACAGCGGCTCATATGGGATCAGTGCCAAACGGACGCAGATTGAAATGGTTAGCCGACTGCTGCCCGACGCGGTAATAAAACATGAAATTCCGGCAGCATATGTGGCAAACCGTCGATTTATGGAGAATGATGGTTTATACAAATTTATTTAGGGAGGTATTTTTATGTCAACAGGATGTAAAATAATAACAGATTATAAAAGGCCGAATCCGGAACTGATTTCTAGATTTAAGGGAATGCCTGTAGCGAATATTGATGACAATATGGGGCGTATAGCGGCAGTGGAAAACTCGATTGTTCCTATTGGGAAGGGACAGCTTTTAGGATCCGCTTTTACGGTACGAGTGCCTCAGGGAGATAATTTGATGTTTCATGCGGCAATGGATCTGGCGAAACCGGGAGATGTGATTGTAATTGATGCAGGAGGTTTTACTGACAGGGCTATTTTTGGAGAACTGATGGCAGCCTACTGCAAAAAGCGGGGGATAAAAGGGATTGTCTGCGATGGTGCGATAAGGGATAAGGATTCATTATCCCAAATGGAAGATTTTCCTGTTTATGCCCGTTCTGTGACGCCGAATGGTCCTTATAAAAATGGTCCGGGAGAAATTAATGTGCCAGTTGTGATCGGTGGAAAAGCGGTGAATCCTGGGGATATTGTTGTCGGGGATGAAGACGGAGTTATTATAATTTCTCCTGAAGAAGCGGCAATGCTTGCGGACAGGACTTTGGAAGTGCAGAATAAAGAGGCTGAGATTATGAGATTGATTGAAGAGGAAGGAACCTATATTCGTCCTTGGGTTCAGGAAAAATTAGATGAAATAGGGTGTGAAGTTTTATAGCTTTTAAGAAGTGTGTATTATAGCTTGTCTCAGATATATGATGGGTATTAGCGGGAATGTCCGTGCTGATAAGAAAAAATCCCACTGGTGGGATTTTTTCTTATGCGGACACAACCACCCGCCAGTTATGATATTTCATGCTGTTACAGAATCTCAGCCTTCTTCTCCAAAATCGCCTCCACAGCCGCGCAAGCCGGGCAGTCGCAGAATTTTGCTCCGGCAGCCTTGATCTCTTTTGCATGAGCCGCCACATTAGGAGCCACGTCCGCGCCGAACACCTGGGCGCCCGCTTCGGATTCGGCAAAAGCGATTAACTGGTCGATGGGCATGATATCCGCTTCCAGTTCGTCGATATATTTCTTTGTTTCCGCAGCTTCATGATCTGTTCCAACTGCTGCCAGCCAAGCCTGGGCGGCAGCTCTTGTCTCTGGGCTGCATGTGTGTGCATCGATTAATTCATGAGTTTTTTCTACAACAAAATCCAATACTTCTTTCTTCATCGTATCCTCCATTCTGAGCGAATTGCCGGCGGCAATTCATACAATTGGTTTCTGATTTCTTTCCGTAGAAATTATCTATATTTTACCATATTTACTCTCCTTTGGCAATTTTATCTGCAGAGCACTAATTCCAACAAAAACACTACCCCGCAGGCCGCCACAGATACCTGGAACAGGCTTTTTCCCTTCCAGGCCAGTCCGATGGCTGCAGCCAGTCCGGCAGCCGCCGACCATATGCTTCCGGTGGCGCTTAGAATGGCCGGAAATGTCATGACGGATAGGGTGACATAGGGGACGTAATAGAGAAAAGAACGTATTGTCACATTTTTAATCTGTTTCCGGATCAGTGTGAGGGGCAGCACACGGATCAGGTAAGTGACGCCCGCCATAACAAGGATATAGAGATAGACGTTATTCTTCATAGGTTTCGTTCTCCTTTAATGGAAATAATAGGGCTGCAATTCCGGCGATGACCACCGTCAGGATGATGATTTTCATGCCGGAGGAGATGAAGCTGAACAATGGGATTTTGGCGAACAGAAAACTGGCGGCCATGGAAGCGGCCACCACGCCTGCCAGAATCCTGCTCTTTTTTGCCGGAGGGATGACCACTGCCAAAAACATGCCATATAGGGCCACGCTCAGCGCCCGGACGATTCGGCCCGGGAGAACTCCGCCCATGACCACGCCAAGGCAGGTGCCAAGGGCCCAGCCGGGAGCCGCCATGCTGATCACTCCATACGTATAAAACGGATTCAGCTTGCCCGGCTGTCCGATGGAGACTCCGAAAATCTCATCCGTAACCCCATATCCCACCAAAAACCGGTGGATGAGAGGAAAGGATGGGTCCAGCTTCTGGGACAGGGAGCAGGACATCAAAAGATATCTCAAATTGATCACAGCCTGTGATATGGCCATCTCTATGTAAGGGGAAGCGGCGCTTATGATCCCCAGTGCGGCGAATTCCCCTGCGGACGTGTTGTTGGTTAAGCTCATTAAAGTTGCCTGGAATGCGGTCATTCCTGAGTTTTTAGCCGCTATGCCCAGCGTGAAGGCCACGGCAATATAGCCCAGAGCGATTGGAATCCCGTCTTTTAATCCCCTGCGGTAACAGGCAGAGTTGGTTTGTACCATTGGAAAATGTCCTCCTAAACGTATTATGTAACTTGTATTTGAGTTCCGGTTTTACCCACCTAAAACATACTTTAGTGTACCATTCAAATTGACAGTAGTAAAACGAATATTTATAATTGAAATATTAGATTTACTAATATAATGTAACAGCCCGGACAGGGTAAAAAATGATAAGGAAAACAGCGTCAGGCCTGCTTGTGAACAGATTTCTTTATAATTTTTCACAGCGGATGAATTTTCGATGCTTTTTGCCCGGTTTTTCCAGTCATGAAGATGAACCGTCCGATCAGTTACAATATAATACACATGACAGAAAGAATCTGTAAAAGATCAGAAAAAGGTTAGATTATTTCAGGTTTCTTTCAGGCGATATGGAGGAGGAAGAGATGACACGCTATGACGCATTTATTAAGGTAATTGAAACCGGAAGTTTTTCCAAAGCCGCCAAAGAGCTGGGTTATACCCAGTCCGCAGTCAGCCAGATGGTGCACTCCCTGGAAGAAGAACTGTGCACAACTTTAATCAGCCGTTCCAGAAAGGGGATATCCCTGACGCCGGACGGTGAAGAGTTTCTTCCATATATTAAGAGCGTTTACCATTCCCACAGGGAACTGCTGGAAAAGCGGAAAGAGCTGCAGGGGCTTGAGGGCGGAATTATCAGGATCGGGACATTTTCAAGCGTATCCTGCAACTGGCTTCCTGCGCTGATAAAAGAGTTTAAAAAACAGTTCCCGGATATCTACTTTGATCTCCAGCAGGGGAAATACACCAGCATCGCGGGATGGATCAAAGAGGGGAGTGTGGATTTCGGTTTTGTCAATCCGGAGGCAGTTTCCGGGCTGACCACCATTCCGCTGGAGGATGACGAGATGCTGGCCGTTCTGCCGGTGGGGCATCCCCTGGCAAACAAGGACAGGGTGTCCTTAAAAGAGATGGAAAATGAGCCCTATATTCTTCTGGATGAAGGGGAGTTGAGCGAACCTCTCAATATCTTCCGCCATTACAACATCCATCCCAGAATCCAGTACCGGGTATTTGACGACTACGCCATCATGGCCATGATCGAAAAGGGGCTGGGAGTTGCCATTCTCCCGAAACTGGTGCTGAGCCGGTGCAGGTATGAAATCGTGTTAAAGGAGATTTCCCCGCCCATTGTGAGAACGATCAGCCTGGCCTATAAGAATAAGAAGGTTCTGCCTGTGGCCAGCCGTTATTTTATCGACTTCATTCTGGAAAGCTTTCATAAAAAAGTATGATAATATTTCATACTGTTTTTCCTGATCCAACAGGGGTAAACTAAAGACAGATGAGAAATAGCTGATAACGGTTATTTCATTTTAGAGGAGGTTTGTCTTATGGAGACAGGTAAAAAGAAGAAGTCTTTTTGGGCTATGATTCCTACCAGTGTCTGGCTGCTTTTATCCCTGGTATCGGCATTTTTGCTGTGGATTGTGATTGCGTCAACGGAATCAGGGGGAGTGGTATTCGCAGAGCCGTGGGAAGTTTTTGCAAAGTTTATCGCCAAGGTTTCAGACGGAACTTTATGGCCCCATGTGTATATCAGTTTATTCCGTGTAATAGCTGGATTTTCGATTGGATTTGTAGTTTCAATCCCGATTGCATTTTTGATGGGATGGTATACTCCGTTTCGCAATCTGGTGGCGCCGTGGATCCAGTTTGTGCGTAATATTCCGCCGTTAGCTTACATACCCCTTGTTATCACCGGCGCAGGTGTTGGTGAGAAGGCAAAAGTAATCGTAATTTTCATCGCTTCATTCCTCGTATTGGTTGTAACGATCTATCAGGGTGTCTGCAATGTGGATGTGACGCTGATAAAAGCGGCCAGAGTTTTGGGAGCGACAGACAGAGATATATTCTTTAAGGTAGTTATTCCGGCTTCCACACCGTTTATCCTGGTTGGCGCCAGACTGGGCCTTTCCGCTTCATTAACCACCCTGGTGGCCGCGGAGCTGACAGGCGCATCCAAAGGTCTTGGTATGATGATCCAGAAAGCCCAGGGATATTACGATATGGCAACTGTACTTCTCGGCATTTTGATTATCGGTATTATCGGAATGCTGATGGAACAGCTTGTTAAATTCTTAGAGAGGAGGCTGACGGGATGGCAGGAAACAATGCAGTAAAAATCGAAAAAGCAGAAACCGGAGCAGGCAGCAATAAAGTAAAGGTTAAGATCGATAGAGTTGAAAAAATTTACAGCGGCCGCAACGGCGACATGGTAGCATTAAACGGTGTCAGTCTTGATATCATGGAAAATGAATTCGTTTGTGTGGTAGGGCCTTCCGGGTGCGGAAAGTCAACCCTTCTGAACATTATCGCAGGGCTTTTGGAGCCGTCTTCAGGAGCTGTCTATGTGGACGGAAAAGAAGTAAAAGGCCCGGGGCCGGAACGAGGCGTTGTGTTCCAGCAGTATGCTCTGTTCCCGTGGCTGACCGTTTTAAAGAACGTACAGTTCGGCTTAAAGCTTCAGGGTATGGGAGAAGCCGAATCCAAAGAAACTGCCATGAAGTATTTAAAAATGGTGGATCTGGAACAGTTTGCAGATTCCTACCCCAAGGAGTTATCCGGCGGTATGAAACAGCGTGTGGCCATTGCCAGGGCATATGCGGTGAATCCCCAGGTGCTTTTGATGGATGAGCCCTTCGGCGCTTTGGACGCACAGACCAGGACACAGCTCCAGTCAGAGCTGATTAAGACATGGCAGGAACAGAAGAAGACAGCTTTCTTCATCACTCACGATGTGGAAGAGGCAGTTATCCTGGCTACTAAAGTCATTATTATGAGCGCAAGACCGGGACGTATTAAAAAGATTGTGGATATCAATCTCCCCTATCCGCGTACTCAGGAGATGAAAATGGAACTTCCATTTTTGGATCTCAAAAGCTACATATGGGGCGAAGTATATAAAGAGTACCTTGAAGTCCGTAAATAATAAATTATTTTTAAATGCCGCTTAAAACAAAAATATGACAGCGGCAAGAAGGAGGAAACTATATGAAAAAAAGTATGAGCGTGTTATTGGTATCAGCGATGGCAGCGGCAATGCTGGCAGGCTGCGGCGGCGGAAAGACCGAACCGACGACAGCGGCAACAACGGCTGAAACTACAAAAGCAGAGACGACAGCAGCCGAAGCGAAATCAGAAGCAGCTTCCACAGAAGCAGCAACTGAGGCGGCAAAAGAGCCGGAAACATTTGAACCGGCAACCCTCCGTGTGGCTTATATGCCTAATATGGGAAGCTGTTCTCTGGCCATTACGGCAAAAGAAAAAGGATATTTCGATGAGATGGGGCTCACC
>JAGZXV010000329.1 GCA_018378255.1 Clostridiaceae bacterium
GGGTCAGATTCTTTATCACTCCCGTTTCGATATCGGCTTCCAGCACATCTCCCTCTTTTACCTTCTCTGAAATACCCCGGCACACCATCAGCGGCAGTCCCAGGTTCAAAGCGTTCCTGTAGAAAATTCTGGCAAATGAATCTGCGATTACCATGGAAGCTCCCATGTGCATGATAGCGATCACCGCATGTTCTCTGCTGGAACCGCAGCCAAAATTACTGCCCGCTGCAATAATATCCCCCTTTTTGAAATGCTGGCGAAGGGTTTCACAGTCCTCCAGACAATGGCTTTTTATCTCTTCCGGATCCACAAGTGCCAGATATCTTCCCGGATAAATCTGGTCGGTATCCACGTTATTGCCCAACACGGAGACATTTCCTCTGTATACACATTCCATCTTCTCACACATCCTTTCCAATCATAGTTCTCGGGTCGGTCAGCACGCCGGTCAGGGCCGATGCTGCCACAGTCATAGGCGATGCCAGATAGATGGACGCCTGATTGCTTCCCATTCTTCCCGGGAAATTCCTGTTGGATGCAGTCACGCAAACTTCTCCCGGGGCAAGAACCCCTTCATGGGCGCTGAGACATGGCCCGCACCCGGGAGTTGAAATCGCCGCACCGGCATCGATGCACTCCTGAAGATATCCCTTTTCTATGCAGGTACGCAATACCTCGGTAGAAGCCGGAATGATGATCAAACGGACATCCCTGGCAATCTTTTTTCCTCTTAAAATCCTGGCCGCTGATGCGATATCTTCAACGCGTCCTCCTGTACATGCGCCGATGAAACATTGATCCACATGAACCGGTTCCACCTCTTCAATCGGTTTTACCCGGTCTACACTGTGAGGAACCGCCACCTGAGGGGGCATACTGCTGATATCAAAATAATACTGTTCTGCATATTGATATCCCGGATCAGTTTCCTGTACCTCAAATTCCCATACGGCACGCCTGGACACGTAATCCAGAACCTGTTGGTTTGGCTGCATATAAGCTGTTTTTGCCCCCATCTCCACCGCCATATTGCAGACGGCCATGCGTCCGGCCACATCCAGCTGTTCTACATAGGTGCCGGTAAAATCAATAGCTTTATAAACCGCGCCGTCCGCTTTAATTTCCCCTAATATATGAAGAATCACATCCTTAGGCATAACTCCGTCCATAGGAGTTCCGTCAATTCTCACCTCAATAATTTCCGGCACACGGAACCACAATTCTCCTGTAATCATGATGGTGGCCATATCCGTAGCTCCCACTCCGGTTCCAAGGGCGCCAAATGCCCCATGGGTTGTGGTATGGGAATCGGTGGCAACCACAATAGAACCCGGGCAGATCAGGCCGCTCTCAGGCATAACCTGATGACACACTCCCGCATTGATGTCAAAATGATAGGTAAGCCCCTGTTCTCTTACAAATTCCCTCATCTCTTTATGGTTGGATGCCGACTGTATGGTTGGCGCCGGAGCATAATGGTCAAATACAAATGCCAGACGGTCCTTATCCCATACCTTTCTTCCTCCCATCTCCCTGAAAGAATAAATCGTTTGAAGATAAAGATCATTAACTTCTGCAAAATCCACTTTCGCGGTTATTATTTCTCCTGTTTTCACTGACTTCTTTCCACTGTTTTTTGCCAGTATTTTTTCTATCGCGTGCAAGCTGTCTCCTCCTTCTTAATTTGAGCCGATGGCCCGTTACTCTCCCTGATGATCTTCCTGTTACGCTTTCTGTTTCATAACTGTGAATCCGTTCATAACTGAATTATGTATTCTATATATCGTATATCGTATACAATCTAAGCTATTTATAGCATGATTTTAAAGTTATGTCAATTGATTTTACATATTTTCACATATTTTTATTCATTTTACAGCATTTTAATTGTGCATTTTTACACATTGCATACACTTGCAATCATTGACATTTAAATATTCCATATGCTAATATTAAGTTAGAAAACCGGATATGCCTTACCGTAATTTCGGCAGGTCCGAAAGCAGCAGTTCAGACGGCTCATATTCTTGACCGACAAAAACGGCCAAGAAGCATCGGATACTCTTCCGATGTGGAAAATGATAAAGAAATCTGTTTACAAGCAGGCTTGACGCTGCTTTCTTTATCATTTATCCCGCCTTCTGAACTGTTACATTTAAAATAATACACTTTGGGGGAACATATGGCTGCAAAACTTGAAACTGTCAATATACTTCCAACCCGTTACAGAATTGCTTCCATCATCAGAAAGGCAATTCTGGCCGGCGAATATAAAGAAGGAGAAACTCTTTCCCTGACCTTGACTGCGGAACAATTAGGAGTGAGCCGCACACCTGTGAGGGAAGCATTTCAGATGCTGGCTTCAGAAGAGCTGATCGAATTACGCCTGAATAAAGAAGCCATTGTCAAGGGAATCAGCGTTGACATGATACGGGATCATTTTGACGTGCGCATTATATTAGAAGGAGAAGCTGTTTCCAGGGCGGCTTTATCCCGTATGGACGTGTCCGGACTGCTGCTGAGACAGGCGCAGATCGAAGAGAAAAAGGACGGATTTTCGCCGGATGAATTCAGGGAGTATAACCAGCTCTTTCATACTTCTATCTGGAAGGCCGCAGGGAATAAAAAGATGTACTCCATGCTGACTTCTTTGTGGAATGGAAGTTCTTTTGGGAAGACCGTTACAGAACAAGAGCATAACAGGATCTCGGTTGATGAACACAGGGCTATTTTGGATGATATTATAAAGGGTGACCCTTATATGGCCCGGAAAGATATGGAAAATCATTTGAACAGGAGTATGAAGAATATTATTGACAGTTATAATCTTGAATTGACGTAAAATTTAACATGAAACGTGAAGGCATTTTTCAAAATGCCTTCAGGGTTGACATTAAAACGTGAAGGCATTTTCGAAAATGCCTTCACGCTTCATGTAAATTCGGAAGGAAGGAACTTCATTGGATATCAAATATCTCAACTATATTCTGGCAATTGACCGCTGCAAAAGCATAACCAGAGCATCAAAAGCCCTGTCCATCTCCCAGCCTACGTTAAGCCAGTATCTGTCTAAACTGGAGGAGGAACTGGGCACC
>JAGZXV010000330.1 GCA_018378255.1 Clostridiaceae bacterium
CGGAGGGATGACGGAGAACCAGGGCGGGAACCGGAACGGAGGAACCAAACGATACAGGGGTCGTGTGGTTCCTCCGTTCCGGTTCCCGCCCTGGTTCTCCGTCATCCCTCCGCCCCGCTTTCCTGCGTATCTTTCTCAACCAAATCTCAATTTTTATATAAATAAATCCTTAATTATTTTAAGAAAAACGTCGGTTGGAATCAACTGGAAAAAGGGCTATACTGGAAAAAAGAGTTGTAAGGCAGATAGCCTGAAACCCATGATTTTTCCATTAAATAGCTGGGAGGTTTTTCTATGAAGGTCAATATAAAGTATAGATTGATACCGGCCGCTTGTTTTATCGCATTGGTTATCACTTCCTGCGGATCTTATGAGCGGATCACTGATTCTAAAGAGGTTACAGGTAACTATGCTCAGGAAGAATCCGGCCGTAAGGAGATATCTTCGGCGCCGGAAACGGAGGAGACTACAAAAGAGAGCACTTCTGAGACGGAAATGCAGGGAAAAGAAGATGCGGCTGGGGCGGAACAAATTCCGGGGGCTAATTTAAGCGCCCAGGCAGCGGCCCTTTGCGGACAGTATTTTAAGGCCGGGGATTTTGCTTCCAGGCTGTTCGTATCGCCGGGAGAGCCGGATACGAGAGGAATCCTGCAGGTACATTTTTCAAAAAGGGATAAGGCGTTTTCTAATGCATTTACAAAAATCCATGAACTCAGCCTGCCCTATAAGGACGGCACCGGTTCCTACAGTCTTGAAGACACTGCATATGGCAGCAGCGGGGCCGCTCTTACGGTGGTGTTGAATAAAGACGGCTCCATAACACTTCAGGGCAGTACAGAGGCGGCAGGCGATTATTACGCTATGGAAGACAGCCTGGTTATGTCCGACGCATTCAGCCGTCCTTTAAATGACACCGATTTAATCGGTCTTAATCTGGATGATATGCAGCTGCTGAGAAACCAATTTTATGCGGTTTACGGCCGTATTTTTAAAAATGAAAAATTAAAGAGCTACTTTGAGACGGAACCATGGTACAAAGGAAATATTGATGGGGATCAATTCAGCGAAGAGCTGTTATCAGGGATTGAAAAGAGGAATATAGCGTTTTTGAAAGCTGCGGAGGAAAAATACGATGAAAGACAGGCATTGGAGCAAAAGACTGCCTATGATGCGCTTCCGGCCGCGCCTTATCTTGAACTTCTTCCTAAAAAGGGAGAAATTTACTTCAATATATATTCGGATTTTGAACATGCGGCCGACCGGGGAATCTATTATGAAGCGGAAGGCACAATCTATGTGCCGATTACGGTTACCAGGGAACAGCTTAAAACTGTTGATGCCGGAGATAGCGTTGAACTGGTTACGGATGAACTGACCGGGAAGACTTCTGTTCTTAAAAAGTCCCAAAACCCGGACTATGGCATGTATGTGCTGACGGATAAAAACGACAGCGGCAAGGAATCAGGAGACTATGTTATGGCCTCTTATGAAGCTGACATCGGAACCTACCGTCTGTGGGGAGACAGCGATGATACCAGGTTTAAACGGGTGTACGAGGGCAGCATTTACGTGCTGAAAGGGGCCTGTGAAGAGTATTTCGGCTATTTCGACCTGCCGGTGAAGGACAGAGAAGAAATGGCGGGCAGTTACAGGGTGATGGACTTTAATGAAGTCACTCCCTATGGGCCGTCCCCTTATGAGGGAAATGAGCCGGTTACCGACCCGAAGGGATATATAAAAGCTCTTTATTTCCGCGGAGACTGACAGGATGATTTTTCAACCCGGGGGAGCAGGATTGGCGCCAGGACGGCGGCGGCCAGCGTGCAGCCGCCGATGGCTAAGTAGGCAGTACGGTAATTATACATGGAGGAAAGGGTTCCTGTCATCATTGGTCCCAGAGCCATGCCGATTCCGTAGAGGGCCTGGAACAGTCCCATGGCTGTGGATTGGTTTTCCTGTGGAATATAGCGGATGGTCAGTGCGGTCAGGATGGAGGTCAGCATCAGTCCGCTGACGCCGCCGATGGCCTGGGCTATGTAGAGAACTGCCATATGGGACGTGAAGGCGGTCATCACACAGTAGATGGTCATCATGAGAAAACCAAGGGCTATAGCCTGCCAGGTGTTCACCCTTTTCATCAAATGTTTGCCGATATAACCTGCCGCGAGGATCTGAACCAGGGTGAACAGGGCCGTGTTTATGCCGATTTCCAGAGGCGAGGCCCCTAAATCCCTGGCTACGGCAGATGTAAAGGAAAATACCGTTCCCTGAAGGAACAACTGCATAATGATTGCAAAAAAGGAAGCGCACAGCACAGCCGGATGTAAGAACACAACGGCGATATGGCTGATTTTCAGCGGTTCCCTTTTTATTTCTATGGGCTTTAATGCCAGCGCGCATAAGATAGCCGCGATGCCTGTGAGAAAACTGCATACCAACGGAATGCGGTATCCCCATATGGATGCTGTTATCATGCCGAGAACAAAGGCCAGAAGTTTTCCGGCGCTGTTGAATGCAGTGACATTTGCCATGGCCTGAACGCCCTTATCCGCTTCGTAGTAAGCGGCATACAGGATGGTAAATGCCAGCCAGGAAGAGGCCGCAACCCCGGCCAGAATTCTACAGATGACGATTGCTGCAAAATGAGTGGAAAAGATCAGGCCAAATGAGGAGATGGTGGTGAAAACAGTGCCCAGTAAAATGGTCTTTTTATAACACCCGGTCACATCGGTCACAATTCCCATAGGGATGCGGACAATCATCTGGGTAAACCCATACATTCCCGTCATGAATCCAACCGCTCCGGCCGTGAATCCCAGAGTTTGGAGATAAGGGGTAAAATACGGGGCGTGGCAGTACTCCGAGGCCCAGAAAAAAATGATGGTAATGCTCAGTAAAATTCTTGAACGTTTCATAGTTTCTCCATTTCCAAGCGGTTCAGACCCCATTTTCACCAACTGGTGAGACGGAGCTGAGCCAGCTCATCCTATCATTTGATTTTATAAAGAGTTCCGTTTGCCGGCAGAAGGTTTTCATGGCATCCAGCCTGCTGGGTTTGGGATAGCGGTGG